>JBFLKL010000291.1:0-4608 GCA_040883175.1 Synechococcaceae cyanobacterium
CATGTTCTCCATGTGACCCACGAAGTCGCGCTCGGAGGCGCCGGCACCCAGGCGGGCGTTGAAGGACTTCTCCTCCACCACCGAGGTGACGTTGCGGCCCGTGTAGTCATGACCGGGGTAGAGCAGGCAGGAGTCGGGCAGGGTGAAGATCTGGCCGGTGATCGAGTCCCAAAGGGCGTGGGCGTCGCCCTGCTGGAAATCGCAGCGCCCGCAGCCCCGCACCAGCAGCGCATCGCCGGTGAAGGCCATGGAGTGGTCATCGAGCACGTAGGTGAGGCAGCCATCGGTGTGGCCAGGGGTGCTGCGCACCTCCAGGTGGCGGCTGCCGAAGTGCACCCGGTCGCCGTGGCGCAGCGGCAGGGTCACGTTGTCGGCCCCGCCGGCCGCGGCCACACCGATCTCACAGCCGGTGGCGGCGTGCATCAGCCAGCTGCCGGTGACGTGGTCGGCGTGCACATGGGTGTCGATGGAGGCCACCAGCTCGATGCCCAGCTCCCGGATCAGGGACAGGTCGCGGGCGTGCTGCTCGAACACGGTGTCGATGATCACCCCCTGGCGGCTTGCGGTGTCGGCCAGCAGATAGGTGAAGGTGCCGGTGTCGGCGTCGAACAGCTGCCGGAAGAGCAGGGACCCGCCGCCGGCGGCGGCGACCAGGGAGGCGATGGAGGTGTCCGGTGCGGAGAGCATGACAGCGTCGCGGTATGAGTATGACTATAGCCGCATAGAGGGCACTTCATTGCGCCGTTGTGCCGCCATCACGGCCAACGTCATTGCGACTCAGCGCCCGGCCCGGCGGCGCTGCAGCCAGAGGCGCGAACTGGCGCTGATCTCCTGAGCCGAGGCCCGCGGTAACGGCATCACCGTCGCGGTGCCGGTACGCGCCAGCTCCGTCAGCAGCGGCGAGGGCGGGTGGCGGCTGCCTGTGTCGATCACCAGGATCGCTATCTCCAGACCGGCGAGGGTGCGAAGGATCGTCAGCACCTCGGCATGGATCTCCGTCAGCGGGAGCGGTGGCTCTCGGGCTTCCCCGCCACTCGCCGCCGCCAGGGACTGACTGAGGCCCACATTCGCCTTGCCGTCGCTGATCAGCACCACGATCACCTCGGCGATGTCCTTGGCCAGCAGGGCGTTGCGACCAACCCGCAGCGCCAGTGCCAGGCCATGGGAGAGCGGCGAGCCCCCCCCGCAGGGCAGCCGCTCCAGCCGCCGCCTGGCCGCCGTGATCGAGCGGGTGGGCGGCAGCTGGACCCGCGCGGACTCCCCTGCGAAGGTGATCAGGGCGATCTGGTCGCGGTGCCGGTAGGCCTCAGCGAGCAGCTGCAGGGCGGCCCCCTTGGCGGCCTGCATGCGGTTGAGGGCCATCGACCCTGAGGCGTCGACCACGAAGATCACCAGGGCGCCGGCCTTGCGCGCCAGCAGCTTGACGCGCAGGTCCTCCTCGCGAACCAGCACCTGCCGGCCGCGGGCCCGTGCCTGGCGTGGGCCGAGTCGTCGCCGCCTGGCCCTCTGGTGGGGTGCCGCCGCCCGCAGGGTGGCGTCGAGGGCCACCCGCAGCACCGATCCACGGGGAAGCACCGGCTTCACGTAGCGGCCTCGCTCCTGGGAGCGCACCAGTCCCTGCCCCCCGCTGCGCCCCTGGCGACGTGGCCGGCGGGCCGTGACGGCCAGCAGATCCGGATCCAGCAGCACGCCTTCCGGCGAGAAGAGGAAGCCCTCGGGCACACCGGCGGCCTGGTCGGGCTGCGTCCGCTCGGCCTGGTCCTCGCTCGGGGGCGGTTGCTCCTGGGAGGGTGGCGGAGGAGGGGAGCTGTCCGGCAGCGGAGGCGGTTGGGCCTGCTGCGGGGATGGGGGTGCCTCCAGCGCCAGCGCCGAGCGGGCCAGGATCACCAACAGCACCGCTTCCCGCAGGTCTTCGGCCCGCAGCCGCAGCCGCCCCCGCAGCGCCGCGTGGGCGCAGGCCGCCCGCACCGCGAACAGGTCGGCCCGGTGCCCCTCCGTGCCGGCGTGAATCGCCTCCTCCACCAGATAGCGGATCTGGGCGGGCGTGATGCGCGTGCGTCGCAGGCGCCGGCGACCCGCCTGCACGCGCTGCTGCAGCTCCTGCAGCCCCGGCCCGAAGTGGCACCAGAAGTCCGCGGGGTCTTCGGCGAACCACAGCACCCTCCGCACCGCAGCCACCCGTTCCTCGATCTCCAGGGGGGCATCGGCGCTGAGCACCATCGCGAAGCGATCCATCAGGTGAGCCCGCAGGTCCCCCTCGGCGGGGTTGGTGGTGGCGATCAGCAGCGGACGGCAGGGATGCCGGAAGCTGATCCCCTCGCGCTCAACCTGGTTGAACCCCGCCGCCACGGAGGTGAGCAGCAGATCAGCCAGGCCCGGCTCCAGCAGGTTGATGTCGTCCACACACAGCACACCGCGGTGGGCCTCGGCCAGCAGCCCCGGCTGAAACACGGGCCGCCCGAAGCGCATCGACATCTCCACATCCACCGACCCCAGCAGCCGGTCCTCGCTCACCCCCAGAGGCACCTGCACGAAGGGGGCCGGCATCACGCTGCTCACCGGCGTGCGGCTCAGCTGGGCACGCCGGGCGACGGTGGCGTCATCCCAGTCCCAGGGTGCGGCCGGATCAGCCTGGGCGCAGGAGTGGCGGATCACTCGGATCGGGGGCAGCAGGGCATGCAGAGCCCGGGCCATCACCGTCTTGGCGGTGCCCCGCCGTCCCGCGATCACCACCCCGCCGAGGCCGGGATCCACGGCCAGCAGCAGCAGGGCGGTGCGGATGCGCTCCTGATCCACCACGGCATGGAGCGGGAACGGTTGAACCGCGGGCAAACCGTTCACCCCGGCCCGGCCGCCACGGCCACGCCCTCCAGTTCGGCGTCGGTGAGATCGTGGAGCTGGCGCAGGGCGGCCAGCGTCTCCGGTGAGGCCTGCCAGATCCCGCGGCTGCTGGCCTCCAGCAGGCGACCCACCACGTTGCGAAAGGCCTCCGGGTTGGCCTGCCGCAGGCGATCCGCCATGGCCGGATCGAGGGCATAGGTGTCCGCCGCCTGGTCGTACACCCACCGGTCGCGGAAGTCGCTGGTGCCCGCCCAGCCCAGCAGGGCCGTCATGCGCTGGGAGATCTCATAGGCACCGCCGGACCCCATCGAGGCCATCGCCTCGGCCCAGCGGGGATTGAGCAGCTTGCTGCGGTACTCCAGTCGCAGCAGCTCATCCAGCTCCCGGGGGGTGGTGTCGCGCGAGAACGACTCCACGAAGCTGGCCGGCACACGCCGACCGGGCCGCTCGGCCGCCTGGGCGACCTCCGCGGCCCGTTTGAGGCCGCCGGTGTTGGCGTAATACTCCTGGATATCGGTGAGGCCGTATTCCACCGAATCGATCTGCTGCACCACCCGGTCGGTGCTGCGCAGCAGGGCCGCCAGCACCTCCCGCCGGGCCTGGCCGTGGTCGCTGCGGCCGTAGCTGTAGGCATTGCGGTCGCGCCAGGTGGCGGCGAGTTCGTCCCCGTCCTCCCAGTTGGCGTCGGTGATCCGGTCGTTCACAAGGGAACCGAAGTCGCCGGCCGGATTGGAGAACAGCCGGGCACTGGGGTTCTCGACACCCTCGGCCCGCAGGGCAGTGCAGTGCCGGCGGATGGCATTGCGCTCCTCGGGCTCGTCGGCGTCAGCAGCGCGGCGGAACAGGTCGTCGAGCAGCTCGAGGATGTTGCCGAAGCTGTCGCGGAAGATGCCCGACAGGTTGGCCAGCACATCGACGCGGGGGTGGTCGAGCTCCGCCAGGGGGATCAGTTCGTAGCGCACGATCCGGCCCGTGCCCTCCTGCACGGGCCGTGCCCCCACCAGCTCCAGCAGGATCGCCAGCGATTCGCCCCGGGTCTTGATCGCATCCAGGCCCCAGAGCATCACGGCCACGGTCTCCGGCCAGGCCCCGTCATGGTCGGCGCGATGACGCTCGAGGATGCGACCGGCGATCTCGCGCCCCCGGGCCATCGCCCCCGCCGAGGGCATGCGGTAGGGATCGAGGGCATGGATGTTGCGCCCCGTGGGCAGCACCCCGGGACCGTCGCGCAGCAGGTCCCCGCCGGGGGCGGGGGGGATGTACTCGCCGTTGAGGCCGCGCAGCAGGTTGGAGAGCTCCTCGCGGTTGCGCTGCAGCAGCCCCGCCACCCGCAGGGCTTTCGCCAGCGCCTCCTCGCCGGCAGGGTCCAGCTGCGGGCGCTGCGGCGGCAGGGCGGCATCGACGGATGCCGGATCCAGGCTGGCCGGATCGAGCGCCGCGATCGCCTCCAGCAGCGGTTCGCCCAGCTCCTCGCCGAAACAGGCCCGGAGGTAGCTGAGCAGCTGGTCAGCATCGGGGGGCTCTCCCAGGTGGTGCAGACCGCTGGAGAACAGGCGCTGCTCCAGCAGCTGCAGGTAGCTGCTGAGCTGCTCGAGATAGGTCTCGAAGAGCTCCGGCTGGCTTCCCTGGCGGTCCAGACCGCCAGGCAGGGCACAGTCCCGGTCGAGACCGGCATCGAACACGGCCTTGAGGATCGGCTCCCGCAGGGCGGCATTGCGGCCGGGGTTATCGCGGTCCTCGCCGATCAGATCCCGCAGCGCAACCAGC
>JBFLKL010000292.1:0-14455 GCA_040883175.1 Synechococcaceae cyanobacterium
GACGTGACCGTGCGCCTGGAGGGGGTCAGCGTGGCTGGGGGGGAGCTGCGCATCAGCCGCCCGCCGGTGCAGACCACCGGCCGCTGGACGGCGCTGGTGACCGTTCTGGACCATGGCTCCTCCTCAGGCGCAGCCCCCGACCCGGACCTGGTGCGCGTGCGCCATTTCGATGCCACCAGCGGTGCCTTCGACGGTCCCGAGGAGCGCGTCCGCATCCCCCTGCTGCCGCCGGATCGCTTCGGCCGCCGCCTGTTCGATCCCCGCGGCCTGGCGATGTCGCCGCTCAATCCGGGCGGCTGGCTGATCCATGGCGCCCCGGCAGCCGATGGCGTGTTCACGGTGCAGTCCATCGAGCCCCGGGAGTCACTGCGCCTCACCCCCCAGCGCCGGATCACCGGCACGGCGCCCGGCCTGGAGCACATCAGCCGCCGCAGCTGGAGTTCAGACCTGATGCAGCGCGGCAGCCTGCACACCACCGTGCTGCTCCCCGATCCCGCCAGCACCGATCCCCGTGCGGCCGCGGACTGGGCGGTGGGCGACAGGGCCCTGCTGATCCACCTGTTCGGCGGCATCGGCGGCGCCGACGGCGAGCCCACACCCGGCTGGACCGCCACCGGTCACTTCGCCTTCGGCGAGGCCGAGGTGGTGCGCGATCCGATCAGCGGCGAGCCGCGCTTCGATCTGCGCTACCACCAGATCTATGCCAACAACCCCAACGGCATCGTCTCCGGCAGCCAGGACGGCAGTGCCTACGCCGGCAACCTCCAGCGCGGCTGGATGGGCACCCGGCCGATCTCCGACGTTCTGGTGCGCGTGGATGGCAACGCCCTCGATGCCCTTGCCCTGCAGACGGAGATCCTGGCCGCCCGCTACCGCAGCGGCGACGGTGCCGGCGTGGCCCTGGTGACTCCGGCCACCTCCTGTGTGCAGGATTCAAGCCAGGCCCTCTGGATCGCCCTGCAGCAGGTCAGCCAGGACAGGGACCTCGCCGGCCTGCCAGCCGCGGAGCGGGAACGCCGGCTGCGGCTGGCCGAGAGCCTCGACCGCCTGCTCACCCCCTTCGGTCGCGTGCGCTCCGACTGGCGTGACAACGCCGAGGTGACCTTCAGCGCCGGCACCGGCCGGCTCACAGCCACCGCCGCCGGCGACGGCAGCCGCAGTCCCTTCGAGGCCAGCCAGCGCCTGGGCGCTGTGCTGCTCAGCTGGCGTTCGATGCTGCCCCGCCGCGCCCACGACGCCATGGCCCGTGAGTTTCTGCGTGCCGGCCTGCCCCTCTGGGTGCTGCGCACCAACCAGATCCCCGGCACCGATCCCCGCCTGGAGCCCATCGCCCCCACCACCCTGCTGGGGCAGCTGCCCGTGCTGGGCACCCTGCTGCAGCGCCTGCTGGACAGCCTGTTCCCCCCCCTGGTGCCCGCCGCCCAGGGCTTCAGCCTGCTGGTGCTGGGGGTCTACGCCACCCTCGCCCTCGGCCATGGCTTCCGCAGCGGGTTCCTAAACGGTCCCTGGCGCTGGCGGCCCCTGCCGGTGCTGCTGCCCCGGGCCGCCGGCCTGCTGGTGCTGCCCGCCCTGGTGGAGGAACTGATCTTCCGCGTGGCCCTGCTGCCCCATCCCCTCGAGGGAGAACCCCGCGGCGCGCTGCTGGCCTGGATCGCCCTCAGCATTGGCCTGTTCGTGCTCTACCACCCGGTGGCGGCCCGGCTCTGGTACCGCCAGGCGCGTGCGGTGTTCGATGATCCCCGCTTCCTGGTGCAGTGCACCCTGCTTGGGCTGGCCTGCGCGCTGGTGTACGTGGTCACGGGCTCGCTCTGGCCGCCGGTGCTCATCCACTGGCTCGCGGTTCTGGTGTGGCTGGAGCCGCTGCAGGGGCGACGCCTGCTCGGGCCGCCGCCGGCCGTGTGCCCGGACGGCAGTCCGGCGAGCTGAGGCCATGGCCGACGGGCTGCGCGTGGCCGTCTACGGCACCCTGAAGCGGGGTGAGTGCAACCACCACTGGCTCCGGGGAGCCCGTTTCGAGGGACGCGCCAGGGTGCCCGGCCTGGAGCTCTACAACCTCGGGGAGTACCCGATGGCCGTACCCAGCGCCGATCCCCTGGCGCGCATTCACGCCGAGCTCTACCGGGTCGATGCAGCGGGCCTGGCCCGGCTGGATGTGCTGGAGGACTATCCCAGCCTCTACGACCGCCGTCGGCTGCCCACCGCCGATGGCCGGCTCGCCTGGATCTACCTCGGGCGCAGGGGGCAGGTGCGCGGCTGCCGCCGGGTTCCCTTCGACGACTGGGGGGCCACGCCGGTGTTCAGCTACGGCTCCAACCTCGATCCCCACCAGCTGCGGCAGCGCTGCGCCGGCTGGGATGGCACCGGCCTGGTGGGGCGCCTGGAGCACTGGCGCTGGGCGATCAACAAGCGCGCGCTCCACGATCCCCGGGAGGGCTACGCCGGCATCCGCCCCCACCAAGGAGCCAGCTGCTGGGGGCTGGTGCACCACCTCAGCCACCGCGACCGGGCCGTCCTCGACCTGCTCGAGGGCGTGGCGATCGGCCAGTACCGGCACCACAGCGTCGAGGTGGTGTGCGCCGGCGAGCGGCTGCGGGTGCTCACCTACGTGCCCCAGCCCACCGTGGTGGCCGGCGGGCTGCGCCCCAGCCCCACCTACGCCGGCCACATCCTGCGGGGAGCCGAACACCATGGCCTGCCGGCCGGCTGGCGCTCCTGGCTGCGGCGGCAGCTGCGCCCGACGCGGGGCAGCGGGGGGGGCATCCTGGGCCCCAGTGGCGACGATCACCATGGAGCCGGCGATCCTGGACGTTGACCTGCTCGCCTTCGAGCAGGGAACCAACCACCAGCGACAGGCGGTGGTGGACGGGGTGATGCGCAGCCTGGCCACCGGGTTCGTGGTCACCAGCAGCGATCTGCCGGCCGATCTGCTCGATCAGGCCTATGGCCTGCTGGAGCGTTTCTTCGCCCAGCCAACGGGCTGCAAGGCGGCCTTCTCGTCACCCGGCTCCTGCGGCCAGACCGGCTACACCGGCCTGCTGGTGGAGACCGCAGCCGGCGAGCAGCGGGCCGACTGGAAGGAGATGCTCAACTGGTCGGAGCCCCTGCCGCCGCAGCATCCCCTGCGGCGACGCTTTCCCCTGCTCTACCCGGAACAGATGCTGCCCGAGCCCCTCGTGCCCGGCATCACGGCAGTCCTGACCCGCTTCCACCGGGCCATCGCCGAGCTGCAGCGCCGCTTCCTGCGGGTGATCGCCACCGGCCTCGGCGTTCACCCCGCCTTCTTCGATGCCGTGGTGGCCGAGGCTCCCACCCTCACCCGGGCGGTGCGCTACCCGCCCATGGACCAGGCCCCCGGGTCCGGCCATCTCTGGGCGGCGGCCCACGGCGACATCAACCTGATCACCGCGCTGCCACGGGCCACGGCCCCCGGTCTGCAGGTGCGGGTGGGTGAGCGCTGGGTGGATGCGGTGGCACCCGAAGGCCAGGTGATCCTCAACAGCGGTCTGATGCTGGAGTGGCTCAGCAACGGCCGCATCCCCACCGGTCGGCACCGGGTTGTGGCGCCGACGGGCTGGTGCGCTGAACGGCTGAGTGTGGTGCAGTTCTGTCACCCGCGGCCCTCCACGGTGCTCGCACCTCTGGCCTGCTGCATCGATGCCCGCCACCCCCAGCGCTACGCCGCCGTGATGGCAGCCGACGCCCTGGAAGCCGTGCTCTACGAGATCAACCTGCTGGGCTGAGCGGCGGGCGCTGGGCCGCTCTGGCACACCTGAGTAGATCCACTCAAGCGGCGATTTCGGTGTGATCCGCCACCGACCTGTGTCCCGGCAGCTGTCTGGAGTGGAGCTGTTCAAGGCCCAACCCCACCGCCCCCAACCCCCGCAGCGAACCCATGGCCATCTCCATGCCCGTCCGGGATCAGTCCCCGGAGTCCATGCCCCTCGCGTCGGCCGCCGCCCCGTCCATGCCCGTGGAGGAGGCTTTCCTGGCGGTGGCGCTGGCCGCCGTGTCCTGGGATGGCACCCTCACCCCTGCCGGCACCCGGGCCCTGCGCCACGCCATCGACTACCGCACCCCCTACCGGGAGCTCGGGGACGCCAAGGTGGCCCTGCTGATCAACAACCTGCTCGAGCGCCTGCGTGAGCGCGGCGCCCAGCACCTGATGCTGGAGGCCGCCGCCTCCCTCGACGCCGATCTGTCCCGCTCCGCCTATGCGGTGGCCGCCGAGATCATGCGCTCCGATGGTGCGTTGCAGCCCGATGAGCGCAACATCCTCAGCACCCTGGCCGCCACCCTCCAGCTCGAGGACGCCGACACCGACACCGTGCTCCAGGTGATGGAGGTGCTGCACGCGCCGGTGCTGTAGCGCACTCTCCTCCCGGGGGCGGCGATAGGGTCGGCGCAGTGCAGGTTCAGCGGCGTGAGCGACTCCCTGCCCCAGCGGCTCGACCGTGGCCTTGCCCGGATGGGCGTCAAGGCCACGGTACCGGTGCTGATCCTGCTGATCGCCGGGCTCCAGGAGCTGGTGGATCAGCTGCTGTTCGGCGGTCGCTGGAACCTGCCGATGCTGCCCGGCGGCCCCTTTCACGGTGTGCTCACGGCGCCCTTCAGCCACAGCGGCTTCGGCCACCTGCTGGCCAACGCGACGCTGTTCCTGCCGCTCTCCTGGCTGGTGCTGCTGCGCGGCCGGCGTGACTACCTGGCCGTGTGGATCGGGGTCTATGTCTGTGCCATCCCCGTGTGGCTGTTCTGGCCTGCCGGCAGCCACGGACTCTCCGGAGTGGTCTACGGGCTGCTCGGCTACCTGCTGCTGATCGGCTGGCTGGAGAGGCGGCCCCTGTCGATCCTGCTGTCGCTGGTGTGTCTGTTCAGCTATGGGGCCGTGCTGCCCAGTCTGATCCCCCTGTTCTCACCGGCGGGGGTGAGCTGGATCGGCCACCTCAGCGGCTTCCTGGGTGGCGTTCTGGCAGCCTTCGCGGTGTACCGGGAATGAGCGTCGCGCAGCGGCGACCGGCGGCGCCCACCCTGATCCTGGGGGGCTTTCTGATCACCCCCGAGGCCTATGCGCCGATGGCCGAAGCCATCGGCCAGCGCAGCCGGCAGCCGGTGCAGGTGGTGTCCGCCAGCCGGAGCGACTGGCTGCTCACCAGCTGGAGCCTGGGCTGGCGTCGCCTGCTGGACCGCAGCCTGGTCCTGCTGCAGGGCCTGGCCGCCGCCTCCCCCACCGGCAGGGTGAATCTCGTGGGCCACAGCTCCGGTGGGGTGATGCTGCGTCTGCTGCTGGGCGATGAGCCCTTCGCTGGCCGGGTCTATGGCGCCCGCCATCAGGTGGGCACCCTGCTGAGCCTGGGCAGCCCCCACAGCGCCAGCCGGGGCACAGCACTGCGCCGCCTGGTGGATCAGCGCTATCCCGGTTCCTTCTTCGCCGGCAGCGTGCGCTATGTGTCGGTCGCCGGAGCGATAGCGCCCGAGGGGCTGCGGCCGCGGGCCCGACGCCTGGCGCGCCGCTCCTACGGCGCCATCTGCAACGACCCCGCCAGCCGCGGTGACGGGCTCGTCCCGCTCGGCTCAGCCCTGCTGGCCGGATCCGAACAGCGGGTGCTGGAGGGAGTGGGTCATGGGGGCTGGTTCGCAGAGCGGTGGTACGGCAGCCCGGAGGTCCTGCCCCGCTGGCTGGATCTGCTCGATGGTGACCCCGGCCATCGGGACGCCGACCGCCCCCTAGCCTGAGCCTGCCTGGCGCGCCACGGCATGCCCTTTGCCTTCAGCTGGCCACCCGAGGCCTACCTCTGGTTCAAGACCCTCCACATCGTGGGGGTTGTGGTGTGGTTCGCGGGTCTGTTCTATCTCGTGCGGCTGTTCATCTATCACCGCGAGGCGGCCGCGCTCGACACGCCGCTGCGGCAGGCGTTCGAGCAGCAGTACGGACTGATGGAGCGGCGCCTGGCCAACATCATCACCACGCCGGGAATGGTGGTGGCCGTGGCCTGCGCCGCCGGCCTGCTGAGCGTCAACCCGGCCTGGCTGCAGCAGGGCTGGATGCACGCCAAGCTCGCCTTCGTCGCACTGCTGCTGCTGTATCACTGGTTCTGCTACCGGCTGATGGGTCAGCTCCAGCGTGGTGTCTGCAGCTGGAGCGGCCGCCAGCTGCGGGCCCTCAACGAACTGCCAACCCTGCTGCTGGTGCTGGTGGTGATGCTGGTTGTGTTCAAGGAGCGTTTCCCCACAGGTGCGGCCACCTGGCTGATCGTGGCTCTGGTGGTGTTCATGGCCGCCTCGATCCAGTTCTATGCCCGCTGGCGGCGGCTGCGCAGCGAACGCCTCACGGCGGAGGCGGCCGGTGGCTGAGGCCGTGTCCCTGCACCAGCCGTTCGCCCAGGCGCCGGTTGGCAGGCAACCGCTGCTCCCGCAGCTGCCGCATCGCCTGCAGCGCCATCCCCTGGCCCCGGTGCTGGCCTCGATCACGCCCGCCTGCTGCCCCGGCCGCGTGAATTTCCACTGCCACACCACCTGCAGCGACGGCAGCCTGCCCCCGGAGCAGCTGGCGCGGCAGGCCATCGCCCTGGGCCTGGAGCACCTGGCCGTGACCGACCATCACGCCCTCAGCGGCCACACCGCCGTGGCCGACTGCTTTGCGCAGGCGGCAGAGCGGGGCCGGGCCGTTCCCACCCTCTGGCGGGGCGTTGAGATCAGCTGCCTGCTGGAGGGCTGTCTCGTGCACGTGCTGGCGCTCGGCTTCGACGCCGACCACCCCTCCCTGCATCCCTACCTGCAGGGCTGCAGCGTGGTGGGCCCCGCCCTGCGGGCCGAGGCGGTGCTGGCAGCGATCCGGGCGGCCAGCGGCCTGGCGCTGCTCGCTCACCCGGCCCGGTACCGGCTTCCGTTCCAGCGCCTGATCGCCGCGGCGGCCGAGCTGGGCTTCGATGGGGCCGAGGCCTGGTACGACTACGGCATGCAGCCCACCTGGCAGCCCACGCCGGTGGTCTGCGAGGCGATCGCCCGGGATCTGCAGCGGCGCGGTCTGCTCAGCAGTTGCGGTACCGATACCCATGGTCTAGAGCTCCGCGGCCGCTAGGGTTTGCTGACACACACCCCTGCTGTACCGATGGGTCTGTTCGATCGCCTGCTCTCCCTTGGTTCCGGCAGCGGCAGCGCCCAGTCCGGGACGTCAGCCGCCAAGCCCAAGCCCAAGAAAGCCGCCGAAGCTGTGTATCTCGCCCCCGACGAGGCCACCAGCCTGGGCGATGTCAGCTACATGCGGCGTTCCAACAAGATCCGCCACACCTTCCCCGGCAGCGCCAGCAATCCCGGGCAGAAGGAGATGGTGGCCGAGGTCGACTCGATGCAGGCCCGGCTGGAGAAGGTGTCCGAGGGTCTGCCCGGTAGCCAGGCCCCCGGCGGCAGCATGAGCCTCACCGGTGGTGTGCCCAAGCCGGTGAAGAAGACCTTCGCCCAGCAGATGTCCCAGGCCGAGCTGCAGCAGCGCCAGAAGGGCTCCGCCGTGGCTCCGGTGAACGAACCCGCCGCCGCCAAGCCCCGGGCCGCCACACCGGCTCCCCAGGCCCAGTCCTCCTCCCTGGACAGCGCCAAGCCGGGCACCATCGATCCCTTCCGCAAGATGGTGAAGGATCTGACCACCTGATTTCAGGCCCGCTCGATCAGGCCCTCGCTGTCCAGGACCAGCTGACGCAGCTGCGTCAGCTGGTCATTGCTGGCACCCTCCCAGAGGCCCCGGTGGTGGGCCTCCAGAAGCCGCTCGGCCATGTCACGCAGGGCCCAGGGGTTGCTGCGTTCGAGGAAATCACGCACGGGCCGATCCGCCAGCCAGCGGTCGCACAGGGCGCCGTAACCCCAATCGGGGACCCGGCCGGTGCTGGCGTCATAGGCGAACAGGTAGTCGAGGCTGGCCGCCATCTCGAAGCCGCCCTTGTAGCCGTGCCGCTGCATGGCCCCGATCCAGCGGGGGTTCAGCAGACGTGAGCGCAGCACCTTGTCGAACTCCTTCTCCAGCCGGTGCAGCCGCGGACGGGCATGACGGGAGTGGTCGCCGAACCACAGTGCCGGGGCCTGTCCCTGCAACCGTTCGGCCGCGGCACTGAGGCCCCCCTGGAACTGGTAGTAGTCATCGGAGTCGAACAGGTCGTGCTCGCGGTTGTCCTGGTTGTGCAGGACCACCTGCACCGCCGCCAGGCGCTGCTCCAGGCCGCTGCGGTCGGCGCTGGCCTCGATCACTGCAGTCCCGGGGCCCTGCCCATGGGCAGGGCCAGCGCCACCGTGTGGCCGGGTCTCGCCGTAGCGCCAGCTGCTCCAGTTCAGGAACGCCTCCCCCAGGTCCTCGCGCCGCTCCCACTGGCCGCTGTCGATCAAGCCCTGCAGCCCGGCACCGTAGGCGCCGGGTGCAGAGCCGTAGACGCGGGCGCAGTGGCCCTCGCGCCGTGCCGCCGCCGCCAGGGGGTTGTCGCCCTCCGCTTCCTCCAGTGCCGCCACCAGGCCTGCGGCCCGGTTCACCCAGCCCACCAGCTGGGGGAAGGCATCGCGGAACAGGCCGGAGATGCGCAGGGTGACATCCACCCGTGGCCGCCCCAGCAGGCTCAGAGGGATCACCTCAAGATCCACCAGCCGCCGGGTGGGCCCATCCCACACCGGGCGCACTCCCAGCAGCGCCAGGGCCTGGGCGATTTCCTCGCCACCGGTGCGCATCGTGCTCGTGCCCCACACCGACAGGGCCAGGGTGCGCAGGTGCTCCCCCTGCTCCTGCAGGTGCAGCTCGAGCAGCAGTTCGGCGCTGCGGCGGCCCAGGTCCCAGGCGGCCTCGGTGGGCAGGCCGCGCAGATCCACCGAATAGAAGTTGCGGCCGGTGGGCAGCAGGTCGGGACGCCCGCGCGTGGGTGCCCCCGAGGGTCCGGCGGCGATGCGCCCGCCCGCCAGTGCGGTCAGGAACGCCTGCCGCTCCGCGTCGGCGCAGGCCAGGAGCCGCGGCACCAGCACCCGCCGCGCATGCTCCAGCACCCGCTGGGTGCAGGGGGCAGGGAGATCATGGCGCACCGCTTCGATGCCGGCGCTCTCTGATGCCGGCGCCTGTGCGACGGCTACCCCGGCCTCGGCCAGCAGCGTGCGGCAGAGGGCCAGGGCCTGTTCCTCCAGGGCAGCCACCGCATCCCCCACCCGGCGGTCCGCTGTCAGCCGGGCGCGGTCGGCCTCCTCCAGCGGCGCCTCCTCCGGGTCGGCCCAGGGGTCCAGGCTCAGGCCCCGATCCCGGGCCAGGGCCTGGGTGAGGCCGGGCAGCCCCGCCTGGGGCGCGCGGGCCAGACAGAGCAGCAGCTCGGCCAGGCGCTCCGGGTCCGGCAGGTGGCCGTAGGTGTGCAGCCCCAGCCGGATCTGGGCCTCCTTGAGTTCACAGAGATACCCGTCGGCGGCATCCAGGCGGCGATCCAGCCAGGCCTCCTGATCACCCGCCGGGATGTCAGGGCCCAGCAACGGCAGCTCCAGGTCGGTCAGCCGCTGCCCCAGGGTGCGGCGCAGCTGCGCCGCCCGCTCGCCGCTGCCCAGCTGGGTCGCCTCCCAGTACTCATCCAGCAGGACTTCGAGCTGCTGGAGATCACCGTGCAGGCCGGCACGGCCCAGGGGCGGGGTGAGGTGATCGAGGATCACGGCCTGGCTGCGGCGCTTGGCCTGGGAGCCCTCCCCCGGATCGTTGACGATGAAGGGGTAGAGGTGGGGCAGCGGGCCCAGAGCCCACTCCGGATAGCAATGATCCGAGAGGCCGAGTCCCTTGCCGGGAAGCCATTCCAGGTTGCCGTGCTTGCCCACGTGCACCACCGCCTGGGCCCCGAACTGCTCACGCACCCAGAGGTAGACGGCCAGGTAGGCATGGGTGGGGGGCAGGTCGGGGGCGTGGTAGCTGAGGCTGGGATCGCGGTCGTAGCCGCGGGCGGGCTGGATCAGCAGGGCCACGCGCCCGAAGCGCAGGCCCTGGATCGGGAACCCCAGCCCCGCCCGGCCGCGCGCGTCGCGGCGCTCCAGACCGGCGTCGTGTTCCGGCGGCCCCCATACCGCCTCCAGCCGCTCACGCCCCGCTGCCGGCAGCTGCCGATACCAGCTCTGGTAGTCCTCCAGGGGCAGATGGTCGAGCGGCGGCCGGTGAGCGCTCTCCGGATCGTTGCTCCTGCCCGTCAGCAGGGCCTGGATCAGTGCCTCGCCATCACAGGGCAGCGCAGCCGCCGCGTCGACCCCTCCGGCGGGCGCGCCAACGGCATCAGATACGCCCAGGTCGTAACCGGCGTCCCGCAACCAGCCCAGCATGGCCGCGGCTGAGGCTGGTGTGTCGAGGCCCACCCCATTGGCCAGACGGCTGTTGCGGGTGGGGTAGTTGGCGAGCACCAGAGCGACCCGTCGCCGCGGCGGCGGCGTGCGGCGCAGGTTGATCCAGTTGGCCGTCAGGGCGCCGATCCAGGCCAGGCGCTCCCGGTCAGGATCCAGCCGCTGCAACCCCGACGCCAGCCGCGCGCTGGCCCCGCGGCACTCCTTGAAGACGCCGATGCGGGTGGTGATGCGTCCGTCCAGCTCCGGCAGGGCCACCTGCAGGGTGAGGTCGGTGGGCGGCAGACCGATGCTGCTCACCTGCCAGCGCTGACGCGGCTGGCTGCTGCAGAGCAGCTGCAGCACGGGCACGCCGAGCCGCTCCCACAGCGGTGCCCCCAGGCCGGCTTCCTCGAACTGCACCGAGGCGAAGGAGGTGCTGCAGAGCACCGCCTCCACCGCCTCCCGTTCCAGCAGGTCAGCCACCCCCTGCTGCACGGCGGGGTCGCGCAGGCCGCTCACCCACAGCGTCCGGGGACTCAGGCCGCAGGCACGCAGTGCCGCCAGGGTGGCCTCAAGCCAGCCCACGTCCCCCGCCTGAAGCAGGGCCCGGTAGGCGATCACGCCCACGCGCGGCCCGGGCTCCCGGCGCCAGTCGTGGGGGAAGGGATCGGCCAGGGGCAGGGGCTGTGGCGGATCCGGCTGCTGCCCCCGCAGCAGGGCGGCGAGGCAGGCCAGCACCTGTCGGCCGTTGTCCGGTCCGCCCATCCGCAGACAGCGGGCCAGGGCGATCGCCAGCCCCGGGTCGCCATTGCCCAGAGCCGCCATGACGCCCTCGTCCTCCTCGGTGCCGGCCAGCACCAGCAGCTGGCGCCCCTGACCACCGTCGGCCCACCGCTGCAGCCGCTCCAGCCCGTAGCTCCAGTGGCCCCGGCCGCCCAGCAGCCGCACCACCACCAGCCGTGCCGCCGCCACGGTGCTGCTGAGGTAGTGATCGATCACAGCCGGGTGGGCCAGGGCCGCCAGGTTCAGCCCCCGCAGCTCCGCTCCCAGCAGGTCCGGCTCCGCCTCCAGTAGAGCTTCCAGCGTCAGCAGGTCGGTGTCGGCGCTCGTGAGCAGCAGAACCGGTGCCGGCGGCTGCTCCACAAAGGCGCCGCTGTCCTCGTCGGTCGTGCCTCCCGGGATCGTCGCCAGCCTGTGCATCGCCCCATCCTGCTGGCCGCGGTGAGAAGATCGGGGCCCCTGCCTCCCGCAAGCCCCGCACCCCATGCACCAGTTCCTTCCCTATGCCTGGTTCGATGGGCGCTGCGTGCGCTTCGAGGACGCCACCCTGTCGGTGGCCACCCACGCCCTGCACTACGGAACCGGAGCCTTCGGGGGCATGCGCGCCCTGCCCAACCCCACCGATCCGGGCGAGATCCTGCTGTTCCGCGCCGACCGCCACGCCCGCAGGCTGAGCCAGAGCGCCCGACTGCTCCTCACCGAGGTGAGCGAGGACACGATCCACCACGCCATCATCGAATTTCTGCGCGCCAACCGGCCCACCTGTCCGGTCTACCTGCGGCCGTTCGTCTGGACCAGTGACCTGGGCATCGCCCCGCGTCTGCACAACATCGAAACCGATTTCCTGATCTATGGAATCGAGCTGGGCGACTACCTCTCGCCCGATGGCGTCAGCTGCCGCATCAGCTCCTGGATCCGTCAGGAGGATCGCTCCCTGCCCCTGCGCGGAAAGATCAGCGGGGCCTACATCACCAGCTCCCTTGCAAAGACCGAGGCCGTCAAGAGCGGGTTCGACGAGGCGATTCTGATGAACAGCCGCGGCAAGGTGAGCGAGGCCAGCGGCATGAATCTGTTCATCGTGCGCGATGGGGTGCTGATCACCCCCGGTGTGGATCAGGACATCCTCGAGGGGATCACCCGAGCCAGCGTGATCGAGCTGGCGCGCGCCATGGGCATCGAGGTGGTGGAGCGGCCGGTGGACAAGAGCGAGCTGTTCATCGCCGATGAGGTGTTCCTCAGCGGCACCGCCGCCAAGGTGACGCCGGTGCGCCGCGTGGAGGCCACCGATCTGGCCAGCGAGCGGCCCGTGATGGAGAGCCTGCGTGAACGCCTGACGGCGATCACGGAGGGCCGGGATCCCGCCTATGACCATTGGGTGACCCGCGTCCGACTCGACGGCTGATGGCCAGCAGCACCGCCTCCGCTCCCTCCGGTCCCCGGTCTGCCGGCCGGGTCGGGTTCCTGGAGCGTCTGCATGCGCCCGAGCGGCCGGTGATCGTCTTCGACGGCGCCACCGGAACGTCGCTGCAGCAGATGGACCTCTCGGCCGCCGATTTCGGGGGCCCGGCCCTGGAGGGCTGCAACGAGCATCTGGTGTTCAGCAAGCCCGAGTCCGTTCAGGCCGTGCACCGCCAGTTCCTGGAGGCCGGCGCCGATGTGATCGAGACCGACACCTTCGGCGCCACCTCCCTGGTGCTGGCCGAGTACGACATCGCCGATCAGGCGTTCGCCCTCAACCAGCGGGCGGCCGAGCTGGCGCGGGAGATGGCCGATGCCTACACCACACCCGAGAAGCCACGCTTCGTGGCCGGCTCGATGGGTCCGACCACCAAACTGCCCACACTGGGCCATGTCGATTTCGACACGATGAAGGCCTCGTTCGCCGAGCAGGCCGAGGGACTGCTGGCGGGCGATGTGGACCTGTTCATCGTCGAGACCTGCCAGGATGTGCTGCAGATCAAGGCGGCCCTCCAGGGCCTCGAGGCCGCCTTCAGCAGAACCGGTCAGCGCCGGCCGCTGATGGTGAGCGTGACCATGGAGACCACGGGCACCATGCTGGTGGGCTCCGACATCGCCGCGGTGGTGGCGATCCTCGAACCCTTCCCGATCGACGTGCTCGGTCTGAACTGCGCCACCGGGCCGGAACAGATGAAGGAGCACATCCGCTACCTAAGCGAGCACAGCCCGTTCGTGGTGAGCTGCATCCCCAATGCTGGTCTGCCGGAGAACATCGGTGGTGTGGCCCACTACCGGCTCACCCCGCTGGAGCTGAAGATGCAGCTGCTGCACTTCGTCGAGGACCTGGGGGTGCAGGTGATCGGCGGCTGCTGCGGCACCACCCCCGAGCACATCCGGGCCCTGGCCGAGCTGGCCGCCGAACTGAAACCCGCACCCCGCCAGGTCCGTACCCCCCAGACCCGGCATGCCAGACCCCTGCTGCAGGTGGAGCCATCAGCCGCCTCGATCTATGGCACCACGCCCTATCACCAGGACAACTCGTTCCTGATCATCGGCGAGCGTCTCAACGCCAGCGGCAGCAGGAAGGTGCGCGAACTCCTGGCGCAGGAAGACTGGGACGGGTTGGTGGCGGTGGCTCGTGGTCAGGTGAAGGAAAACGCCCATGTACTTGATGTCAACGTCGACTACGTCGGCCGCGACGGAGAGCGTGACATGCATGAGTTGGTGAGCCGATTGGTCACTAATGTCAACCTGCCGCTGATGCTCGATTCCACCGAGTGGCAGAAGATGGAGGCCGGCCTCAAGGTAGCCGGTGGCAAGTGCATTCTCAATTCCACAAACTATGAAGACGGCGACGAACGCTTCTTCAGAGTCCTGGAGCTTGCGCGCGACTATGGCGCTGGGGTGGTGGTGGGCACCATCGACGAAGAAGGGATGGCCCGCACCGCCGAGCGCAAGTTCAGAATTGCTCAGCGGGCCTATCGGGATGCCCTGGAGTTCGGCATACCGGCCCATGAGATCTTCTACGACCCCCTGGCCCTGCCGATTTCCACCGGTATCGAGGAAGATCGCCTCAACGGCGCCGCCACGGTGGAGGCAATCCGGCGCATCCGCGCCGACCTGCCCGGCGTGCACGTCATTCTCGGTGTCAGCAACGTGAGTTTCGGCCTCTCACCTGCAGCCCGCATTGTGCTGAATTCCGTATTTCTGCATGACTGCTGCGAAGCCGGCATGGACGCGGCAATCGTCAGCCCTGCCAAGATCCTGCCCCTGGCCAAGATCAGCGAGGAGCAGCAACAAATCTGCCGTGACCTGATCTATGACCGCCGGCGCTTTGAGAGTGACGCGCCCGGCGCAATCTGCAGCTACGACCCCCTCACGGTACTCACCACCATGTTCGAGGGGGTGAGTGCCA
>JBFLKL010000293.1:0-3656 GCA_040883175.1 Synechococcaceae cyanobacterium
CATGTGCTCGAGCGGGGTGGCCAGCGAGCGGGCGAGGAAGAAACTGATCACTGCGCTGATCAACGCCGCGGCGGCCAGGCGCAAAGCCGTGCCCTGCGGCCCGGGGGCCAGAATCGGCCGCGGGGGTGTACGGTTGACGGTATACATCGTGAACGAACGTCCATCGGCGCCGCGCACGCTCTCGCTGTCCATGCCGGCGCCCTGCGGGAACAGCTTCCTTCCGGCACCGCCCTGATCTGTGAAGGCGGACTCGCCAGCCCAGAGCAGGCGGCCCGGGCCCTGGCCCTGGGGGCCGATGCCGTGGTGGTGGGCACGGCGATCACCGGGGTGGACCTGCAGGTGAATGCCTACGCACGGGCCCTGGAGTGAGGGTTGAGGCGAGCCCTGCTCACATCATCCCGGGCATGCCCATGCCGCCCATGCCACCCATCCCGCCCATGCCGTCCATGTCACCACCAGCGGCGGCGGCCGGAGGCTCCGGCTTGTCGGCGATCACGGCCTCGGTGGTGATCAACAGGGCGGCGATCGACACGGCATCCTGCAGGGCGAGCCGGGTGACCTTGGCGGCATCGATGACGCCCGCGGCCACCAGATCCTCATAGTCGCCGGTCTGGGCGTTGAAGCCCTTGCCCCGGCGCAGGATCTCGGCACTCACCACGGCACCGTCGGCGCCGGCGTTCTCGGCGATTTGGCGTGCCGGTGCCTCGAGGGCCCGACGCACGATCTCCACGCCGGTGCGCTCGTCACCCGCACAGGAGGCGGCCAGGCCCTCGAGGTCCGCGGCAAGTTCCAGCAGGGTGGTGCCACCGCCGGCCACGATGCCTTCCTCCACTGCGGCCCGGGTGGCGTTGAGCGCATCCTCGATGCGCAGCTTGCGGTTCTTCAGCTCGGTTTCGGTGGGGGCCCCCACCTTGATCACGGCCACGCCACCGGCCAGCTTGGCGATGCGTTCCTGCAGTTTCTCACGGTCGTAGTCGGAGTCGGTGCGCTCCAACTCGCGCTTGATCGACGCCACCCGCCCGGCCACGGCCTGCTGATGGTCACCGCTGGCGACGATGGTGGTGTCGTCCTTGGTGAGGGTGATGCGGCGGGCGCTGCCCAGGTCGGCCAGCATCACCTTCTCCAGGGTCATGGCCTGGTCCTCGCTCACCACCGTGGCGCCGGTGAGGATGGCGATGTCCTGGAGGCTGGCCTTGCGGCGATCGCCGAACCCCGGAGCCTTCACCGCCGCCACCTGCAGCACACCCCGGTTCTTGTTCACCACCAGGGTGGCCAGGGCTTCGCCATCCACGTCCTCAGCGATGATCAGCAGCGGTCTGCCCGCCTGGCTCACGGCCTCCAGCACCGGCACCAGGTCGGCGATGGCGCTGATCTTGCGATCGGTGACCAGCACCAGGGCGTTGTCGAACACGCACTCACGCCGTTCCTGGTCGGTGATGAAGTACGGGGAGATGTAGCCCCGATCGAAGGCCATGCCCTCGGTGATCTCCAGCTCGGTGGCCAGGGAACTCGATTCCTCCACCGTGATCACGCCATCGGCGCTCACCCTGTCCATGGCGTCGGCGATCATCCGGCCGATCTCCTCGTCGTTGCCGGCACTCACGGTGGCCACCTGACGGATGGCCTCGCCGGCCACCGCCTGGGAGCGATCAGCGATGCCCCGCACCACCCGTGCCGCCGCCTGTTCCATCCCGCGGCGCAGACCCACCGGATTGGCACCGGCGGCCACGTTGCGCAGACCGTCATGCACCAGTGCCTGAGCCAGGACCGTCGCCGTGGTGGTGCCGTCACCGGCGGTGTCCTTGGTCTTGCTGGCCACCTGCTGGATCAGCTTGGCGCCGATGTTCTCGAAGGGATCCGGGAGTTCGATCTCCCGGGCGATGGTCACCCCGTCGTTGACGATGTCGGGAGCCCCGAATGACTTCTCCAGCACCACGTTGCGGCCCTTGGGGCCGATGGTCACCCGCACCGCGTCGGCCAGGGCATTGACGCCCCGCTCGAGGGCGCCGCGGGACTCATCGGAAAAGCTGACCAGTTTGGCCATCGGTCGGTGGTACAAAGCAGTGGCACCAGCGTCCCATGTCAGTGCCTGGGCATCGGTGGGGAAAGCCGAATCGCACCGGCCCCGATAGGGTCAGCACACTGCTGTGGCCTCGCCACCCGGACGATGGAGGACCTGCTGCACTCCGCCCTGGAGACCGCCATGGAGTCTGCGCTGGATCCGGGTCGGGATGGTGGCGCGGGCGTGGTCCTGGACCCCACCACCAGCGCCAATGCCATGGTGTTCGTGCTGATCGCCGCCCTGGGCTTGGCGATGGCCCTGATCTATGTGCCGCTGCGGTTGTTTCTCACGCTCACCGCCCGCAGCCGGCGTCTGCGGCTGTTGCAGCGCATCCGCCAGCTGCGCGAGGAACTGGGCCGGCCTGTGAACGGCTGATCGCCGCCGGCAGGGGCTTCAGCGCATCACCATGCCGCCGTCCACCTGCAGCACCTGGCCGGTCATGTAGGCGGCTGCAGGGTCGGCGGCCAGGAAGCGAACGGCGCCGGCCACCTCCGCCGGCTGACCCATTCGGCCCAGGGGGATGGCCTTCAGGATCGGTTCCTTGTCGAGTTCGGCGGTCATGTCGCTGTCGATGAAGCCCGGGGCCACCGCGTTCACGGTGACGCCGCGGCTGGCGAATTCCGCGGCGCTGCTGCGGGTGAGGCCGATCACGCCGGCCTTGGCGGCGCTGTAGTTGGCCTGGCCGGGGTTGCCCATCAGCCCCACCACCGAAGTGATGTTGATGATCCGGCCGGCTCTGGCCCTGAGCATGGAGCGGCTGACGGCGCGGGTGCACAGGAACACGCCGGAGAGGTTGAGGTCGATCACACTCCGCCAGTCGGCCGTCTTCATGCGCATCAGCAGGCCGTCGCGGGTGATGCCGGCGTTGTTCACCAGCACATCGAGGCGGCCCTCCCTCTCCAGCACCGCCTTCACCATCGCCTCCACCTGCTCCTCCTCGACCACGTCGGCCTGGTGGGCCCAGGCCTGGCCACCGGCCGCTGCGATCTCCGCCACCACCGCCTCCGCGGCCTCCGGTGAGCGGGCGTAGTTCACCACCACGGTGGCGCCGGCGGCGGCGAGCTCCCTGGCGATCGCTGCGCCGATGCCCCGGCTGGCGCCCGTCACCAGGGCGACCTGACCGGAGAGGGGAGTGGCGATGACCATGGGCACAGGGGCTGGCAGTGGCGCCGATCGTATGGCCCCCTGTGGTGTCTCCCGCCGGCGCTGTTCAGCCCAGCCCGAGGGCCTCCAGCACCACGGCCGGATCCAGCTGCTCCAGGGCTCCAGGGGTGCCGATTCCCCGCACCCCCTCCCTCGCCGGCAGATCCCGCGGGCCGCGTCCCAGGGCCACCAGGGGGATGCCCAGCAGCAGCGCCAGTTCGATGCACACCGGGTCGCTGGCCAGGGCCACGTCGACGCTGGCGATGCGGGCGGCCAGCCGGCGGATCGAGCCCGCGTCGCCGCTCGCCGTGCGCAGGTTCGGCAGGCGGCCGCGGATCCGCTCGGGCAGCTCCTGCCAGCGCTGGGCCGGCCAGTCGCCCGTGCCGCCCTCGGGTGCCAGCAGCAGCAGCGGCCCATCACCGGCCGGCAGCTCGGCCGCGGCGGCCTCCAG
>JBFLKL010000045.1:0-3825 GCA_040883175.1 Synechococcaceae cyanobacterium
AGGCCTTGCCCACCAGCAGATTGCCGTTGAACTGCACCTTGGTGACATAGCTGAGCTTGCGGCCACCCTTGCCACGGCCCTGGCCGCCGCCATCGCCGAGACTCACGCCCTTGGCCTCCAGCAGGGCTTCATAGAAGGCGGTGAAGTTGAGCCGTTCGCTGCCGTCCTTCTTGGTGCTCACGTAGCCGCATTCGCGCACCAGTTCGGACTTGGTGGCATCGCCGAGTTCCTTGACCTTCGCGAGCAGTTCGGCACCGGTGAGCATGGGTTGAATAAGCAGCGTCCTGAATGTAGCGCTCGGCGGAACAGCGTCAATGGTGCATTCAAACGCTAAATGGGTCGCATGAATCCGGCTCAGCCATTGCTGACCTCTGCCTGCGAATGGGTGGTCGTTCTCCTGTCGAACGAACCAGGACCCCACAGCCCGATGGATGCCCTGGAAGGATCCATTCGCGGGCAGCTCCGGCGTTCGGCGTCGCCTCCCGCATCCCACCACACTCCGCGCCTTCCGGTCAGTTGCCGGGTGTTGACTCCCACAGCCCAGCTCCTGCGGTCGGCCACTGGCGCCGATGCTGCTCAGCGCCCTGCGGGGGGTGGCTCGGCGGCACTGCGCAGCAGTTCGGCCAGAGGGTCTGGCTGGGCCACGGCATCCAGGCCCGGACCGGAGCGGCCCAGAAGTGCGGGATGGCGGCGCAGGCCGTCGATCAGCTGGCTCAGAAACGCATCGCCGTCGACGACCGCCTGGAGCGATCCGCTGCGGCCACCGAGGCACCAGCGCACCGGCCCGGTGCGATCACCGACCAGCACTGCGGGCCGCTGGGGCAGGGCCTCATGGATCGACACCGGATCGGTGCTCTGGAAGAACCATTCAGCTTCCTGTTCGGTGGCGCGGATCAGGGCCGCGGCCTCCGCAAGGGTGCGGAATCGCCGCAGCACTTCCGCTGTGGGGGGAGATTCGGGCGGCGTTGGGGGCTGCCAGTTGAGATCCAGGGCGATCGAAACACCCTGGGAGCTGGCCCGCTCAAGAAGCATGCGCAGGCTCATCGCCTCATCGCCGCTGGCCATGACGTTGCTGTCCACCAGCAGCCAGGAGGCGTCGCCGAGTTCCCGGGAGAGCGCTTCGGCGACCCCCACCGGTGTGTGGCTTCTGAGCTCGCTGGGCAGGGTCGTGGTGAGGTCGAGAACGGGGCTGGCCTTGGAGCCGGTGGTCTGCGTCTCGGTTGAGCAGGACATGGTCATGGGACTCGCGGAGTGACGTTCAGGGCGTGCCGGTTTGGGCCGGCGGCTGGTTCAGGTGTTGTTCTCCACCAGGTTGTGGAAGCGGTCGGCCAGGGCCTGGAAGGTCGTGTCGCTCTGCTGGAGCAGGCTCTCCCAGTTGCTCTGGGTGGCCTCACGCAGACGCGTCAGTTGCTCCATGCCCTGATCGCGGGCCTGCACCAGCTGGTCCAGGCGCTTCTGGGCTTCCTTTCGGGCCTCATCCGTGAGCTGGTTGAGGTTGTCCCTGACCTCGCTGATCTGTCTGTTCCAGGCCTCGATCTCGGCCTGCCGTTTGTCCAGAACCGCCTGCCGGAGACGCTCGTCCACAGCGCTCCGATCCTCCTGGGTCGGGGACATCATCGGTTGGTTGGTGGTCGTCATGGCATCTCTCCATTGGGTGAACAACGGACATCGAGCCGGGAGGCTCTGATCTCACGCCCAGGGCCGTCGGCAAAGGCCGGCAGAGGTGGCAGCCACGGCTGCGATGGCCCTCTGGATTGGATCGACCGAGGCCGTTGAGCACCGGGTCGAAACCAGGCCGAAGCAAGGCGACAACGGTGCCCGGTTACAGCTCCTGGCTCTCAAGGCATGATGTCGAGAGCAATCAGGTATCTGAATCAGGTGTCTGATGTCAGTGGCCTGGGGCCGGTTGCCAGAACCAGCTAAGGGAACGATGCATCGACATCGCTCTGGGCAGCGCACCGACATCGCTTTGGCAATGTGGCGTGCTTGATGTCCGTTATTTCGACCATACACCAGATGTCCTCCGGCGCAAGCACGGATCCGGCCAGGGATCACTGGCCAGGATGTGCAGATCACTGCAGATCGATTGCCTCAGAGGGAATCCGGGCGGATGGACCAGCGCTCATCAGCAATGCCAATGCATCTGTGGTCCACCCGTTGTCACGACGCTGTTCCGGCGCCCGCCACCGAGCCGCTCGCCCACAGGGGGTCTTCGCCGGAACAGGGATTCTTCGCCAGAGTGGTCAGGGCTGTTGCTGCCGCCTCCTTCTCTCCTTCCCTGCACCAGGCCATGGCCCGGCTCCATGTCCCCGCTTTTGTGCTGGCCCCCGCCGGTGAACTCCCGCTGGAGCCCGCCAGCTGGCAGGCCCTGCTCGAACTGCAGGGCCGAAGCGTCACTGCCGCCGAGCGGATTCGTCTGTTCAGGCTTCCCGATGGCTGGCAGGGATCGCTCGAGGCTCTGACACCATCCGGCATCTCCGCGATGCGGCCGTTCTGTGATGCCCTGGTGCCGGGCTTTGCCGTCGACGCCCTCAGCCTCGGTGTCTACGAGCTGATGGGAACGCCTGCGGGCATCGGGTCAAGCTCCGGTGCCGGTGGTGGTGAGGAGCCATCGACCGCCCTGCAGGTGGAGGCGATTCGCTGTCTCGACCAGGTCCCCCTGCTGGACGTGCAGAACGAAGCCTGCTGGTTCTATCCCACCGAGGATGGTGCCTATCTCAGTTCCTGCAGCCAGCGGACGGTGCGCTTCCGTCCGGGCTATCTGCCGGATCGCCCACCCACCCGGGACCCCCTTGACTACCAGCGCGCTCGCCTGCGTCTGCTGTGGTCGCTGATGGCCGACGACGCGGAGATGACCTGCGTGGGGCTCACCTACAACCACCGGCGCATCGACTGGCCGCTGCAGAGCGAAGACCCCCACCCAACCAGCCACTGGGCCTGGTTCACGGTGGACACCACGGCCGAGCGTCCCTACTCGGAGATCCAGAGCCGCCGGGTTGTGCTCCGGACGGAGAGTCCTCCCCTGAGCTAGGGCCAGCGGATTGGCTGCCGCGGGGGCAATCCTCACCGGTGTCGTGGCTCGTCCTCGCGGTCGTCCTGCATCCGAGCCACGTCCTGGGCCTGGATGGCTGTGATCACGATGGTGCTGACGATGTCCTCCACGCTGCAGCCGCGGCTGAGGTCGTTCACCGGCCTGTTCAGACCCTGCAGGATCGGTCCGATGGCGATCGCGCCGGTTTCGCGCTGCACTGCCTTGTAGGTGTTGTTGCCGGTGTTCAGATCGGGGAACACCAGCACCGTGGCCCTGCCCCCCACGGCCGATCCAGGCAGTTTCTGCAGCGCCACCTCCGGGCTCACGGCGGCGTCGTACTGAATCGGCCCCTCGATCGGCAGGTCCGGCCGGCGCTCACGCGTCAGTGCGGTGGCCTCGCGCACCTTCTCCACCTCCTCGCCCTTGCCGGAATCGCCGGAGGAGTAGGAGAGCATCGCCACCCGTGGTTCCAGGCCCAGGGCCTGGGCCGTCTCAGCGGAGCTGATGGCGATCTGGGCCAGCTGGCCGGCGTCGGGGCGGGGATTGACGGCGCAGTCGCCGTAGATCACCACGCGGTCCTCGAGCAGCATCAGGAACACCGAGGAGATCAGCGACATCCCCTCGCGGGCGCGGATCAGCTGCAGGGCGGGACGGATGGTGTGCTGGGTGGTGTGGGTGGCGCCGGACACCATGCCGTCGGCATCACCACTGAGCACCATCATCGTGGCGAAGGTGGTGGCATCCAGCAGGTGATCGTGGGCGATGGCGGCCGTGGTGCCCTTGTGCCGGCGCCG
>JBFLKL010000046.1:0-7284 GCA_040883175.1 Synechococcaceae cyanobacterium
AGCATCCCGATGCGGGGCGTGGCCCATTTCGAGGAGGTGCAGCCGGGCAAGGGGCGTCACCGCCGCAGCGCCGTGGTGGTGACGGAACTTCCCTACCAGCTGAGCAAGGCCGGCTGGATCGAGAAGCTGGCCGAACTGGTGAACGATGGCCGGATCGGGGGCATCGCCGACATCCGGGACGAGAGCGACCGCGAGGGCATGCGCGTGGTGGTGGAGCTGCGCCGGGATGCCGACCCCGAACAGGTGCTCACGGATCTGCAGCGTCGCACGGCTCTGCAGAGCAACTTCGGCGCCATTCTGCTGGCCCTGGTGGACGGTCAGCCGCTGCAGCTGAGCCTGCGGCAGCTGTTGCAGCAGTTCCTGGAATACCGGGAACACACCCTGATCCGCCGCACCCGCCATGCCCTGCGCAAGTGCGAGGACCGCCTGGAGGTGGTGGAGGGGCTGATCCGGGCGCTCAACGACCTGCGCCGGGTGATCGACATGATCCAGGAGGCCCGTGATGCCGCCAGCGCCCGGGCCAGCCTCCAGGTGCATCTGGATCTGAGCGAACGCCAGGCCGATGCGGTGCTGGCCATGCCGCTGCGACGCCTCACCGCCCTGGAGCAGGACAGCCTGCGGCAGGAGGCCGAGGGCCTCGCAGAGGAACGCACCCGGCTGCGGCACCTGCTGGACGACCGCGGCGCCCTGCTGGACACCCTCGTGGCCGAGTTCAGGGCCCTGAAGAAGCGCTTTGCCACGCCCCGCCGCACGCGTCTGGTGGAGGGCGGCGATGAACTGGCGGCCCAGCGCACGGCCGCCCAGCGCCCCAACACCGAACTGCAGCGGCGCCAGGCCCTCGGCGCCCTGGCAGGCGATGCCCGGCTGCTGATCCAGGCCGATGGCGCGGTGAAGATCCTGGCGCCCCAGACCCTGGGCCGCCTGCACCTCGAAGAGGAGGCGGACAGTGGTGAGCACCCTGCACCGGCACGGCTGATCCTGCCGGTGCAGCGGCAGCCCCAGGTGCTGGCGTTCACGGCCGATGGCCGGGTGGCACTGCTGCGCTGGGAGTTCGCCGGTCAGCAACCGGGCCCGGTGGAGCGATTCCTGCCGGACAGTCTCGAGGGCTGCCAGGTGGTGCAGGTGCTGGCGCTGCCGTTGTCCGGCGAAGACGATGCGGGCACGGCTCCCACCAGCCTGGGGCTGCTGAGCAGCGACGGCCGTTGCAAACGGCTGCCGCTGGAGCTGTTCCGGGAGCTCTCCGGCCGTGCCGCCACGGTGCTGAAACTGCGGGAGGGGGTGCGGCTCTGCCGCGTGGTGCCCTGCAGGGACGGTGGCGAGCTGGTGGTGGCCAGCAGCACCGGCCGCCTGCTGAGACTGGGGGTGAATGAGGCCAACCTGCCGCTGATGGGCCGCAGTGCCCAGGGACCCGTGCTGCTGCGGCTGCTGCCGGGCGAGGCGGTGGTGGGAGCCGCCGGGGTGGAGGGTCCGCAGGGCGCAGTGCTGCTGGCGAGCCGACGGGGTTGGCTCAAGCGCCTGCGCGTGGACCAGCTGCGCCTGTGCCGGCGCGGGGATCTGGGCCAGATCGGCCTGCGCTTCAGCGAACGCCACGACTGCCTCGCCGACCTCTGCGACGCCGGGGCGCCCCTGGTGGCGGCCCTGCTCAGCAACGGGCGCAGTGCCCGCCTGAGTCCCGGCAGCCTGGAGGCCCAGGACGCCAGCGGTGCGGGTGTGAGCCTGGGACTGGCGGAACGGGAGGACCTGCAGTCCCTGTTGCCACTGGTCCGCTAACGCGCTGCCGCAGCCACCGGACGGCGGGAGGCCGCCAGTCCTGACGGCTCCAGCATCAGCTTGCTGGAGCGCACAACCTCGTCCATCTCGATCGGATAGGCCCCGTCGAAGCAGGCGGTGCAGAAGTGGCCGGAGTGGGCCTGGGCGGCCTCCACCATGCCGTCCTTGCTGAGGTAGGCCAGCGAATCGACGCCAAGATGGGCGGCGATTTCCTCAAGGGTGAGCCGGGCGGCGATCAGCTGGTCCTGGGTGTCGGTGTCGATGCCGTAGAAGCAGGGATGGGTGACCGGCGGCGAGCTGATGCGCATGTGCACCTCGGTGGCACCGGCATCGCGCAGCGCGGCCACCAGCTTGCGGCTGGTGGTGCCACGCACGATCGAATCGTCGATCACCACCACCCGCTTCCCTGCCAGCACGTCCGGCAGTGGATTGAGCTTGACGCGGATCCCGGCCTCACGCATCGCCTGGGTGGGCTGGATGAACGTGCGGCCCACGTAGCGGTTCTTGATCAGACCGTCACCGAAGGGGATGCCGCTCACCTGGGAGTAGCCGATGGCAGCGGGGATGCCGGAATCGGGCACACCGATGACGATGTCGGCCGCCACGGGGGTTTCGCGGGCCAGCACCTCGCCGATCCGCACCCGGTAGCTGTAGAGCGACTCGCCGAAGAAGCGGCTGTCGGGGCGGGCGAAGTAGATCATCTCGAACACGCACAACTTGGCGGGTTCCTCGCACCAGCGGATCCGGCGGGGCAGCGGATCCTGGAGGCGGAAGTGAATCAGTTCACCGGGCAGAACGTCGCCGATGAAGCTGGCGCCGATGATGTCCAGACCGCAGGTCTCACTGCTCACCACCCAGCGGGCCTGCTCCTGCTCACCGAGGTGTCCGAACACCAGGGGCCGGATGCCGTGGCCGTCACGCAGGGCGAACAGCCCACCCGGAGTGCCGATCACCAGGCTGAAGGCACCGCGACAGCGGCCCGCTGCATCACGGATCGCGGTCTCCCAGTCCAGCCCACCGTTCACGGCGCGCTGAACGGCGAAGGCGATCAGCTCGGAATCGGTGGTGGAGGTGAGTTCGCTGGCGAGGTCGGCCAGCTCGTGACGCAACTGGGCGGCGTTGACCAGGTTGCCGTTGTGGGCGAGTGCAAACGGGCCCAGACGGGTGTTCAGCAGCACGGGCTGGGCGTTGCAGACCTTGCTGCTGCCGGGGGTGTAATCGCGGTTGTGGCCGATGGCCTGCGCGCCGGCCAGCCGGGCGCGCACGTCCTGATCGAACACCTGGCTCACCAGGCCCATGTCCTTGTGCAGGCGCACCTCACCGTCGTCATCGAACACGGCGATGCCTGCCGACTCCTGACCCCGGTGCTGGAGGGCATAGAGACCGAAGTAGGCCAGATTGGCCACGGGCTGATCCGCGGCCATCACGGCATAGACCCCGCAGGCCTCCTCCGGCTTGTCAGGACGCTCGTGGCAGCAGTCCTCGGCGCGCTCGGAGACAACCATCAGCCCAGGCCTCTCGATGCGCATGCCAAAGGTCATTCTGCACCAGCGATCCGGTGGCTGGGGGGTGGAGCTGCCTGACTCAGTGCGTGGGTGGAAGGTCCACCGCGAGGCGACGCGGGATCGCCTGCTCGAAACTGACCCGCAGTTCGGCGATCGCCAGATCCACCACGGCCTGATCCCCCTGACGCAGGCTGAGGCGCGGGGCGGTCTGCACCCGGCCGAGCTGTTCGGCGGGAATCGGGGCGGCGAGGGCCTCGAGGGCCGTCTGCCAATCCTGGGCACGCTGGGCCGGCACACTCACCAGGATGCGTGCGCCGCCCTCGGCGAACAGGAGCCGATCCAGGCGCGCCTGGCCCACGGGGGGCAGGGCCAGGTCGGCGCCCAGATCACTGGCGATGCAGGCCTCGGCCGCGGCCACTGCCAGGCCGCCGTCGCTGAGGTCGTGGGCGGAGGCCACCAGATCGGCGGCGATGGCCTGGCGCAGGAAGGCCTGCAGGTGCCGCTCCAGGGCCAGATCGGTCAGCGGAGGACGGCCGCTGGCCAGGCCATGGATCACCTCCAGGTAGCTGCTGCCGGCCAGACCGACGCGGCGATCGCCAGCGGCGTCGGCCCCGGATTCCGCCAGGGATACCCCCAGCAACCAGATCGCATCGCCGGCGGCCCGCCAGGCCAGGCCGCGCACGTGATCGAGATCATGGACCAGACCCACCATCCCCACCACGGGGGTGGGTTGGATCGGCTGCATCGCGCCATCGGGCAGGCGGGTCTCGTTGTAGAGGGAGACGTTGCCGCCGGTCACGGGGGTGTGCAGCTCCCGGCAGGCCTCGGCCAGTCCCCGGCAGGCCATCGCCAGCTGCCAGTAGCCGGTGGGGGTTTCGGGGGAGGGGAAGTTGAGGTTGTCGGTGACGGCCAGGGGTTCGGCACCGACGCAGCTGAGGTTGCGGGCCGCCTCGGCCACCGCCGCCATGGCGCCGCGCTCCGGGTCGAGGGCCACCCAGCGGTTGGGGCAATCCACCACGGCGGCCACCCCGCGCCGGCCGGAGGCCAGGGATCCCTCCCCCTGCTGGGGCCGCAGCCGCACCACGGCCGCATCGCCGCCGCCGGGGGGCAGCACCGTGTTGGCCTGCACCTGGTGGTCGTACTGGCGGTACACCCAGCGCTTGGAGGCGATGGTGGGGTCGTCGAGCAGGGCCAGCAACACGGCGTTCCAGCCGAGCCTGGTGCCGACCCTGGGGCCGGTGGCGGGCGTGATGCCGGCGGGCGTGGCCTCGGGCAACCGGGCCTCGCTCCAGCGCCAGAGGGCCTGGACCTCCTCGGGGGGTTGGGCCAGCAGGTCGTGGTGGTTGATCGGGGTGTCGTCGGCCAGAGCGCTGGCGGGCACCTCGGCGGCCACCGCCTCGTTCTGGAGCACACGCACCACGTTGTCTTCGAGCACCCGGCCCACGACCGCCGCCTGCAGACCCCAGCGGGAGAAGCGCGCCATCAGGGCTTCCTCGCGGCCCGGCTTCACCACGAACAGCATCCGCTCCTGGGATTCGCTGAGCAGGAACTCGTAGGCGCCCATGCCCGTTTCGCGGGCCGGCACCCGATCGAGGTCGAGCTCGATGCCCAGGCCCCCCTTGGCGGCCATCTCCGAGCAGCTGCAGGTGAGGCCGGCGGCGCCCATGTCCTGGGCGGCCACCACATCGCCGCTCTGAAAGGCCTCCAGACAGGCCTCGATCAGGCCCTTCTCCAGGAAGGGATCGCCCACCTGCACGGCGGGCCGGTCGTCCAGGGAGGCCTCCGTGAGCTCAGCGCTGGCGAAGCTGGCGCCGCCCATGCCATCGCGGCCGGTGGTGCTGCCCACGTACACCACCGGATAGCCCACCCCCTCGGCGCCGGAACACACGATCTCCTCTGTCTCCATCAGCCCCAGGGCCATGGCGTTCACCAGCGGGTTGCCGGAGTAGCTGGGGTCGAAGGCCACCTCGCCGCCCACGGTGGGCACACCCACACAGTTGCCGTAGTGGGCGATGCCGGCCACCACGCCTTCCATCAGCCCCACGTTGCGCTCGTCCTCGAGGGGCCCGAAGCGCAGCGCGTTGAGCAGGGCGATCGGCCGGGCGCCCATGGTGAAGATGTCGCGCAGGATGCCGCCCACGCCCGTGGCCGCGCCCTGAAACGGCTCCACCGCCGAGGGGTGGTTGTGGCTCTCGATCTTGAAGGCCAGGCGCTGGCCCTCGCCCAGATCCACCACGCCGGCGTTCTCGCCGGGGCCCACCAGGATCCGGGGCCCGGTGGTGGGGAAACCCTGCAGCAGCGGGCGGGAGTTGCGATAGCAGCAGTGCTCCGACCACATCACCCCGAACATGCCCAGCTCGGCGCGGTTGGGGGCCCGGCCCAGGCGGCGGCAGATCTCGTCGTAGTCGGCCTGGCTGAGGTTCTCCTTCTTGAGCGCCTCGGCGAGGGGGAAGTCGGGGGCAGCCACCACAGCCAGCGGGTCGGATGGTTCCAGTGTGGCCGAGCAGGTCACCGCCGCCGCATCGGGTTTCGGGCTCAGATCCAGGGGTCTTCCCCGTCCTCCTGTCGCTGGCGCTCACGCCCGCGCCGCGAACCCGGCCCAGGCCAGCGGCCCGGGTCGTCGCCCCAGGGCTCCGTCTCACGACCGGGGCCCTCCCGCTGCTGACGGGGCGGCTCCCAGTCCCAGTCGTCCTCGTCCCAGGGCTCGGGGCCCGCCGGACCATCCTCAGGATCCAGCCCCGTCGCGACATCCCGCGAGAACTGCTCGGGCTCCTCCTGCTCCGGGGTCCAGATGCGCCGCAGCGGCTCGCTGCCATCCCAGGGGGGCTCCTCCAGCCAGCCCTCCACCCGCGACTCCAGCTGCTCGCCCGCGCTCTGCAACTGCTCGCGCCAGCGCCGGGAGCGGCGCAGCAGGTCCTGACGGACGCTGGCGCGGGCCAGGGGCAGATCGTCGAGCCCGGCCAGCGCCGTGGACACCAGGCCGGGCTGCTGGTCGACGATGCGCTCGGGGCTGAGGCGCCAGCGGCTGCTGCCGGGCAGCCGCGGATCGCTGCGGCTCACCAGGTAGTGACGGATGGCTCCCGTGCGCAGCTCGATGGCGGCGTCGGCCACGGTGCCGATCGGGCGCTGGTTGCGATCAAGCAGGGCGGCCTCGATGAGGGTGGGCAGGCGATCGAGGGTTGCCTGATCGGTTTCGGCCGGCTCCCCCTTCACCAGGGCCTCCAGCTCCAGCAGGCCGGCGAGCTGGTTGAGCCGCCACACCAGCCGGCGGTTGCCGAACATCGAGGGTCGGCTGGCCCAGCCGAGCACACGATGCACGGGGGGATGCATCCACACCGCCACTCCGCTGCCCCGCTCGAGGCCGTCGGGATCCCGCACCCGGCGCTTCAGCAGATCGCTGAGCAGCAGCTGCTCGGGAAGCGCCACGGGGTTCAGACGCGGATCTGCACCGGCATCACCAGGTAGGTGAAGTCGGAGTCATCCAGGGGGCGCAGCACGGCTGGAGTGGTGGGGGCATTGCAGTGCAGCATCACCTGGTCGGAGCCCATGGCCTTGAGGCCATCCAGCAGGTACCGCACGTTGAAGGCGATCTGGATCGGTTCGCCGCTGATGTCGGCGGCCACGGCCTCCGATCCACTCCCCACGTCCTGGGCATCGGCCTGCACCTGCAGCTGTCCGGTGACGGCATCGGTGCTGAGCTTGATCACGTTGTTGTGCTGGTCGGCGAGCACCGCCACCCGCTCCAGGGCGGCCACCAGCCCGCGGCGATCGAGGCTGATGCTGCGGCTGAAGCTCTCGGGGATCAGCTGGCGGTAGTTGGGGTAGGTGCCATCGAGGCTGCGACTGGTGAGCACCTGGTCGGCCCAGAGGAACACCACCTGGCCACGATCACAGAACAGGCTCAGAGGCTCGCTGGACTGGCGGCCCGAGAGCAGTCGCTCCAGCTCGCGCAGCGAGCGGGCCGGCACGGTGACCGCAAACGGCTCCTGCCCGGAAGCCCCATCCGGGG
>JBFLKL010000294.1:0-10002 GCA_040883175.1 Synechococcaceae cyanobacterium
CTTCAGGGGCCGACCGCTGCCGCTGCCTGTGCCGCTGTAGTGATGGCCCTGGCGCAGCCGGCTCTCGGCCCACACCACCAGCAGGGCGATGGCGATCAGGATCAGCGACAGCCAGGCCGAGTAGAGGAGGTCGTAGGCGATGGCGTATTGCTGGTAGATCACATAGGAGAACACCCGGAAGCGCATCAGCGCCACGGCACCGAAGTCGCCGATCACATAGAGCCCCACCACCAGCCAGCCGGCCATCAGCGCCGGCATCAGATGGGGAAGGGTGACCCTGCGGAACACCTGCCGGGGCGAGGCGCCCAGGGCCCGGGCCGTCTCCTCCAGGCTGGCCTCAAGACCCGCGAACGCCGCCCGCAGATTGAGGTAGAGGTAGGGGTAGCAGTAGAGGCTCAGGGCCAGGGTTGCACCCCACCAGCCCTGGGGCCTGGGGATGGTGACGCCGAAGGTCTGGTTGAGAAAGCCGTAGTTGCCGGCCAGACCGATCAGCGCATAGGCCATCACGTAGCCCGGCACCGCCAGGGGCAGAACGGCCAGCAGGTTGAGCCAGCGGCGGCCGTGCAGGTTGGTGCGGCTCAGCAGCCAGGCCAGCGGCAGGGCGATCAGGGTGCTGAGGGTCAGCACCCCCAGGGTGAGGGCGGCGGTGTTCCCCAGCAGCTCCACGGTGCGCCAGCGCCAGAGGAGCGCCACCACCTGGGCTGGCTCGGCCTCGCCGGCCCGCAGCAGCAGGTACACCAGCGGCAGCACCATCAGCCCGGCCACCGCCAGCCCGAGGCCGCTGAACAGCACTCTGGACAGCGGCAGGCCGGGGCGTCGTCGCGGGGTGGGGAGTGGCAGGGCCGCGATCAGCAAGCGCTCAGTTGAGGTGCCTGTTGATCAGGGCCAGGGTGCCCTGCATGTCGGTGAGGTCGTTGAGATCGACCTCGGGGGCATTGGCGGTCGCGGTGGCGTAGTCCACGCCCGCGGTGCCCTCCGGCACGATCGAGACGCCCGTCACCGGATACTCGAAGACACTGCCGGTGAAGTACTGCTGGGCGGTGGGACTGGCGAGGAACTCCACGAACGTCCGGGCAGCCGGCTTGTTGTTGCAGCTCTCCAGAATCCCCACGCCGGCCACCAGCATCAGATTGCCGATGTCGCCGGGTTCGAACTGGGTCTGGGCCACCGGGAAGTCGGGATCGCTGGCCTTGAACCGCCCCAGGTAGTAGTTGTTGGTGGAGGCCAGGTCGGCTTCGCCATCGGCGATCGCCTGGTGCTGGGCGGTGTTGTTGCGCACGATCACCGGATCGTTGGCGGCGATGCCCTTGAGCCAGGCCTCGGTGGCCCCATCCCCCTCCTTCACCCGCATGGCGGCCACGTGGGCCACGAAGGAGCCGTTGGTGGGTGCCACGGCCAGACGGCCCCTGTACCTGGGATCGGTGAGCTCGGCCATGGTGCTCGGCAGATCGGCCTGCTGCAGTCGCTCGGGGGAGTAGATCAGCAGCCGGGCCCGGCCGGAGGTGCCGATCCACTTGCCGTCCCGGTCACGGAACACCGGTTCCACCTGGTCGGTGATCGAGGCCGGCAGGCCCGTCAGCAGCGGTTTGGTGGTGCCGAGGGCGGCCACGTCCTGGGCCCAGAACACGCACGCCGGACTCCTGCCGCCCTCCTCCTGCAGCAGGTTGGCCAGTTCGGCCGTGCCGCCGTAGCGCACATCCACCTGGGTGCCGCTCTCCCGCTCGAAGGCCTCGATCAGGGGGGCCACCAGCGGTTCGCCGCGCCCCGAGTACAGGGTGAGCGAGTCTCCCCCGGAGCCGTCCTGCTGGCAGCCGCTGAACAGCAGTGAGCCCGAGAGCAGCGCTGCACTGAGCAGGTGGCGACGACGCAGGGGCGCTGGACGCATGGGCGCGTTGGAATGGGGAGCTGGATCGACGGTGGATCTCACGAACCGTGCGGGGGCTGGAGCCAAGCCCTCTCGCTGGGCAGCGAGGCCCGTAAGGAGACCCTAGGGATCACCCAGCGGTGTCCATGTGACCGATCTGCTGGGATCGCGTGACCATTGATACAGGCTGTCCCGGAAGAGCTCGTGGCGACGCCCACACGACGGTGCCGAGGCAGCCGCCGGTGGGGTGTTCAACCGAAACTGGACGCTGAATCGATCGCAGGCCGGGGGTCTCGCTCAGGCCGCCAGGCTGCAGAAGGGAGGGATCAGCGGTGGCGCTGCACGCGCACCGGCACCAGCACGGGCTGCATCATGCCGCCGCCGCCGTTGTCGTCGTCGGAGTCGGTGGTGAGCCAGAAGGCCAGGCCGAAGAGGGCAAGAACGCCTGAGAGCAGAAGCAATTCGGCCATGGCGCGGGTGTGACTCGACCTACCGTAGCCAGGTGGAACGGCGATGGTGTAGCGAAGCAGGCCGTTCAGGCCGGCGCAAAGGCCAGCATCACACCCGCAACACTGAGCAGGGCCGCCGCCACCAGGGTCCAGACGACATGGGCCCTGCGCAGAACGGCGTAGCTCACCCCCACCACCAGGGTCGAGGCCAGGGCCGCCCCCAGCCACCAGCTGACCGCGCCGCTGGCCTCCTGGCCGTGAAGGATGGCGTGAACGGCCACGGCCATGGCCACCACGGTGCCGATCAGGCCCAGGCGTGGCTTCCGGTAATCGCGCCAGCCCGCCAGCAGAATCAGCCCGAGGGCCGAGATCGCCAGGGCCGCGAGCACCTCGGCCGCAGGCAGACCGCCGCCGAAGGCTCCCAACACGGCCCCGCCCACAGCGCCCACGAGGGCAAAGACCAGCACGGAGCTGCTGATGTAGGACGCCACACCGCCCACCCCCACCAGCAGCAGCAGGTGGTCGAGACCGGTGAGCGGGTGGCTGAAGCCGGTGCCGAAGCCGGCATCGGCGACGCTGTGGGCCTGGGCCGGGAGACCGGAGAGCAGGCTCAGGCCCAGTCCTGCCGCGACGGGCAGCAGCAGGGGACGCAAGGTGAAGGAACGCATGGGAGGGCCGGTCCGCGCCGGAGAGGAGACGATGGAGGTGAAGCGAGGGTGAGCGTTCTGGCTGAGGCGCCGGCCGGTGCGGCCGGGACGCCATCACAGCTGCGGGACAGCGCCGGAGTGGGGATGGACTCCCGTCACCGGACTTTCCTCGTTGCCTTCCCGGGCTGAGTCCGGGAAACCCCTGGCGCCATTATTGATCCAGTGGTCCGATTTGGCTGCGGGGCGCTGGCGTTGCGGCGCCGGATCAGCCGAATCCCTTGCCGGCGTCCCTGGCCACGCAGGCCTGGAGCTGGCTGCGCAGCCTGGGGTGGTCGAGGTCGCGGCCGATCAGCACGATCTGGTTCTTGCGCTGCTCGCTGGGCCAGTCGGAATCGTCGATCGAGAAGCGCTTGCCGGCCAGGTGGAACACGTGGCGGCGCTCGCTCTCGTTGAACCAGAGGATGCCCTTGGCCCGGAACACCCCAGGCGGGAGCTGGTTGTCGAGGAAGTTCTGGAACTTGCGCAGGGCGAAGGGACCGTCGGCCGCGAACGAGAGGGAGGTGAAGCCCTCGATGGCGGCGTGGTCGGGATGGGCGTCGTGGCCGTGCCCGTGGTGGTCATGGCTGTGGCCATGGCCGTGGCTGTCGTGGTCGTGTTCGCAGTGGCCGTGGTCGTGGTCGCAGGCGCTGTGGTCGAGACCGGGATCGGGCCGGCTGACGGGCTGGGCCGAAGCGGCAACCACCCTGTCGCTCTCGAACAGCCCCACGCTGAGCAGCAGCGGCAGGGGCACCTCGCCCTTCACCGACCGCAGGATGCGGGCGTCGGTCTTGATCTCCCGCAGACGCCGCTCGAGGGCCTCCAGCCGGTCCTCGGCCACGAGGTCGCACTTGTTGAGCAGGAGCATGTCGCCGTAGACGATCTGGGCCCGGGCCACCTCACCCTCCAGCAGCTCATCGCTGAAGTTCTCGGCATCCACCAGGGTGATGATCGAATCAAGCCGGGTGGCCTCGCGCAGGTCGCTGCCCAGGAAGGTCATGGCCACCGGCAGGGGATCGGCAAGGCCGGTGGTCTCCACCACCAGATAGTCCACCGGCTGGGGGCGGTCGAGGATGCGGTAGACGGCCTCCAGCAGCTCGCCGTTGATCGAGCAGCAGATGCAGCCGTTGCTCAGTTCCACCATGTCGTCGCCGGTGGCGACCACCAGGTCGTTGTCGATGCCGATCTCGCCGAATTCATTCACCAGCACGGCGGTTTTCAGGCCCTGCTGGTTGGTGAGGATGTGGTTGAGCAGGGTGGTCTTCCCCGCCCCCAGGAAGCCGGTGAGGATGGTGACCGGCAGGGCACTGGGGGGAGTCTCGAGAGCTTCGTCTTGGACGGGTCCGGCGGCGGCAGTGGCGCTCATGGGTTCCACGGGAATCGTTCTCAGACCTTAGGCAGGCGGTGTCCGCTCGGCCTGGCCCGGGCTGCGTCGCTGGCGTCGCTGGCAGTCGGGACACAGCCCGAAGAATTCCAGGGTGTGGAACAGGGGCAGAAAGCCCTGCAGTTCCCCGCTGGACAGCTTCAGCGCATGCACCGGGCAGTGGGTCAGCGGGTGGGTCCTGCCGCAGTCCACGCAGGTGAGATGGTGCTCGTCGTGTTCGGTGGGGGCGAACAGGGCCTCCCCGCTGGGCAGATGCCGGCAGCGCACCAGGCCCCACTGCTGCAGCTGGCGCAGGTGCCGGTAGACCGTGGCCAGACCCATGGGGGTGGCGCTGGCGCGCAGGCGGGCGTGCAGATCCTGGCCCGACAGCTCGCGCCCGGCCTGGCGCAGGGCCTCAAGCAGTTGTTCCTGGCGGGAGCTGAGTGAGGGAGCCACGGTGGCCAGTGCGGATCGGCGGGCCGTTCGGTGCGGCCGTTCTAGCCGGGCACCAGCCACTGGGCCTGCTTCACCGCCGCCGGCAGGGGCCGCAGCTCCAGACTGGCGGCGTTGATCAGCACCGCCTGGGCGGGCGGTGGAGCGGTGTCGCCCCGCGCCCGGGGCCGCAGGGTGGCCAGCAGCTGATTGCCGGCGGCATCCCAGTGCAGGCCCGTGCCGGGCTCCAGCTCCCAGCCCTCCAGCAGCCGCCGGCCCAGTTCCTCCCCCTGGCGGTTGAGGGCCAGCAGGGTGAGGCGGGGCTCCTCGGTGCCCTCCATCAGCAGCGCCCACACCCGATCGCCGCTGCGGCTGCAGGCGCTGGCCACCAGGGCCTGCTCGCCCAGCCACAGCTGTTTGGGCGGCTGCCCCGGCTCCACCAGTTCCAGCGAGCGGCGGAAATCGGGCCAGTGGCGCTGCAGCAGGGCCCGGCCGGCCTGGGGGCAGAAGCTGCTCAGATCCCGGCTGCCCGGCAGGGTCTGGCGCCGGGGCTGCCGGGGCGGCAGCGCTTCCAGGTGCAGGCCCTCGGTGTCGGGCACCACCACCGCACCCCCCTCGGGCAGCAGCAGCATCGGCCCACTGGCCGTCCAGGGCAGCCGCTGCCAGCGCCATCCGTCGCCCCGCTGCAGGCGGGCCTGGCTGCTGCCGGGTTCCAGCTGGCCGCTCTGAACCAGCAGGTCGCCGTTGCGGTTGCTGCTCAGGTGTGCGAACAGCACCGGCCCACCCAGGAGCCGCTCCGGGGCCCCGGCCCGCACCGCCCGTTCCGGCTCGCCGGCAGGCCGCAGGTTGGCCTGGCGCAGGGGGATGCGCCACAGGCGCAGCTGGCCGTCGGGTTCGCGACTGGCCGTGGCCACTCCCGAACCATCGCCCAGGGCCAGCAGCAGGGGGATCTCCGGCCACACCGGACTGATCGGCCGCCAGCTGCCGTCGTGGGCGCGCAGCTGCACCTGTTCGCCCCCGACCACCGGCACCACCGCCAGCACCCGCGGGCGGGGATCCCAGTGCCAGCGGCTGGTCGGCAGGGCCAGGCCCCGTGTATCCCGGCCGGCCAGTTCCAGCTCCAGGGGCGCCTCGATGCGCTGCCCCTCCGTGAGGGTGAGCAGCAGGCTGCTGCCGCTGCCCAGCCAGCGGTGGGCCAGGGGGGGGCTGAGGCGGCCGGCCCGCTCCAGGCTGGCCACCTGCATCGGCCGGCTGAAGCGGGCCTGGAGGGCCGCCGGACCGGAGCTGGCCGGGGCGTTGCGCAGCACCTCCAGCCGCGGCGGCTGGCGGACCAGCAGCTGCTGCTGGACCACCCCCAGCAGGGCCGGCAGACCCAGGGCCAGCAGCAGGGGCCGCGAGAGCCTGGGGAAGGAGCGGCCCCTGGTCATGGTTCCAGGGGGCGGGCCGGCCGGGGGATCGGCTGGATGCGCTCGGGCACCACCTCGAGCTGCTCGTTCTCGATCGCCATGCGGCCTTCGACCGCCAGCCATTGATCAGCGCGCGGCAGGGGCTCACCCGCCGGCCAGCGCACCGGCAGGCCCACCGGTGTGGCGTCCGCCAGACAGCAGCGCACCAGCAGGCGCGCCAGCTGGGGTGGACCCTGCGGCATCGGCAGCACGAAGCCGCTGATCCGCACCGGATCGCCGTCGAACAGCTGGGGATCGGGCTGGCTGCGCAGCAGCCGCACCCAGTCGGTGAGGCTGCGCTGGGCCGGAGGCAGCACAAAGCTGAGGGTGTCGGCGCCGGTGTCGTCGGCTGGCCGCTGGCTGGCCAGATCAGCGAAGGAGGGATTGGCGGGCAGGGCGATCAGCAGGGCCGCGATCGCCGCCGTGGCGGCGCTCATGCGGCGCTCCAGGCGGCTGGAGGGATCGGCGCCGCCGCGCCATTGCCGCAGCCCCACCAGCACCTGCACCACGGCCAGCATCAGCAGCACGCCGCCGGCGCTGCTCACCAGAGGGTGGAAGGCGGCCCGCAGCAGCAGATCCAGCCGGCCGTCGACGCTGCTCTGCAGCAGCACCACGGCCCACAGGCCCAGGGCCAGTCCGCGGATCACAGCCGCCACAGGTTCACCCACTGACCGATCAGCAGCACCAGCAGGGTGGAGCCGGCCGCGGTGAGCAGCAGCCCCTTGGCGCGGAACAGCAGCCCCAGCAGGCCCACCAGCTTGATGTCGATCACCGGGCCCAGCAGCAGGAACGCCAGCAGGGCGCCGGGGGTGATCTGGGCTGCGAAGCCCAGGGCCAGGAAGGCATCCACGCTCGAGCACACCGACAGCACCAGGCTGAGGGCCATCAGGGCCAGGATCGAGAGGGTGGGGGCGCCACCCACCGCCAGCAGCCACTGGCGCGGCAGGGTGGCCTGTACCAGGGCGGCCACCGCGCAGCCCGCCACCAGCAGCAACGCCAGGTTGAGGAACTCGCGACTGCCGTGGCGCAGCACCTCCTGCCAGCTGGGGGGCGGCTGAGCGGGCAGGCTGGGGGGGGCGTCACCGGGCAGGCCGATCACGCCGGCGCGGCGTTCCAGCAGGCTGACGCTGGCCAGGGGCTGGTTGAGACGGCGTTCCTCCAGCAGATCGGTGCGCAGCAGCGCGGCCTCCGGCAGCAGCCGCAGCAGCAGGGCCAGCCCCAGGGCCACCAGCACCGCCCCCAGCGGCCGGGCCAGGAGCAGCCAGGGCTGGTCTGGAAAGGCCGCCCAGGTGCTGGCGATCACGATCGGGTTGAGCACCGGCGCCGCGAACAGAAAGCCCAGGGCCGTGCCCACCGGCGCACCCCCCACCAGCAGGCGCCGGGCCACGGGCACGTTGCCGCACTCGCAGGCGGGGAGGGCGAAGCCGAGGGCGGCGCCGGTGAGCGGGCCGGCCACCGGGTGGGCGGGCAGGCGGCGCAGCCAGGCCCCGCCGGGGCTGAACCAGCGGGCCAGGGAAGCGATCAGCACGCCGATGAGCAGGAACGGCAGCGCCTCCAGCAGCAGGCCCTGGAACAGGGCCCAGGCGGTGTTGAGGCGCGTCAGGACGCTGCCGACCATCGCTCCCTGTCTGCGCGCAGCGATTCTGCACCTCCCGGCACGGGGTGGGCGGGTTCGGGCGGGAGGGCAGCCGCCGATCCCGAACCGCCACTGATCTGGGAATCATTCCCAATTAGGTTGGTTGCCGTGCTCCTCGGGTCCCGCCCCCTCCCATGCCCTCTCCACCGGTCTCGAAGCTTGGCGCTCCGCTGCGGCTGCCGCTGGTCGCGGCTGCCCTGGGTGTGCTGCTGGCCGCCTGCGGGCCCACCACGCCGCCAGCGCCTGACGGGGACCAGGGCGAGCGGGCCAGCGGCGAGCGCCCCCGGGTGGTGACCACCTTCCTGCCGATCACCCTGTTCACCCGGGCGGTGGCCGGCGACTGTGCCGAGGTCAGCTCCCTGATCCCGCCCAGCACCGGTCCCCACGACTTCCAGTCCCGCCCCGGCGATCTGGTGGCCCTGCGCCAGGCGCGGGTGCTGGTGAAGAACGGCCTGGAGCTGGAGAGCTTCCTCGACAAGCTGGTGGAGTCGGCGGAGAACGCCGCACTGACGGTGATCGACAGCAGCCGCGGGGTTGCCACCATCGACAGCGACGACCCCCAGGACGATGGCCACGCTCACGGGCACAGCCATGGCCACAGCCACGGCTCGGTCAATCCCCACATCTGGCTGGATCCCCAGCGGGCCATGCAGCAGGTGGAGAACATCCGCGACGGCCTGGTGGCGGTGGACCCCGGCTGCGCCGATGGCTACAGCCGCAACGCCGCGGCCTACATCGCCCAGCTGCGCCAGCTGGATGACGCCATCGCGGCTGACCTGTCCCCCTTCCGCGGCAAGACCTTCGTGGCCTTCCACGATGTCGCCCCCTACTTCGCCGAGCGCTACGGCCTCGAGGCGGAGTTCGTGGTGGACGTGCCCGCGATCAATCCCACCGCCGCCGATCTGCGGCGGGTGAGCGAGATCGTGGAGCGCAGCCAGCTGCAGGCGCTGCTCAGCGAACCCCAGCAGGGCAACAGTTCCTTCAATGCCCTGGCGCGGGACCTGGGGGTGCGCATCAGCGTGTTCGATCCGCTGGAAACCGGATCCGAGCAGGATGCCGGCGATCCCTCCACCTACCTGCGCGTGATGCGTCGCAATGTCGCTGATCTGCGCCAGGCCTTCGGGGGCTGAACCCAGGCGGTGCCAGCCCTTGGGGCGGGTGTCTAGCGTCGACGCAGGCAGCCCCGGCCCACTCCCGGCCCCGGCTCACAGCCCCATCCTTCCCTTGCCCTCTCCGCTGTTCCACCGGTGTCGTCGCCGTTGTTCCGCCAGGATCCTCTGGCCGGGGGCTGTGCTGGCTGTGCTGCTCACAGGCTGCGGCTCTCCCGGTGCCGGTCCCCACAGCGGCGACGGCAGCGCCGTCGGCAAGGACCTTCCCGTGGTGCTCACCAGCTTCACGGTGCTGGCAGACATGGCGTCCCAGGTGGCCTGCGGCCAGCTGCGGGTGGAGTCGATCACCAGGCCGGGCGCCGAGATCCACGGCTACGAACCCACCCCCAGCGATCTGCGCCGCGCCCAGGACGCCCGGCTGGTGCTGGTGAATGGCCTCAACCTGGAGCTCTGGGCGCAGCGCTTTCTGGCCAGCGCCGGCGACGCGGACCGGGCCGTGGTGAGCGAGGGAGTGACGGTGATCCCGATCAGCGCCGACGCCGGTGCCGGCAAGCCCAACCCCCACGCCTGGATGTCGCCGCGCCAGGCGCGGATCTACGTGGCCAACATCCGCGATGCCTTCATCCGCCTCGATCCAGCCCATGCCGACACCTACCGCCGCTGTGCCGCCGACTACACACGCGAGCTGGAGGCCCTCGATGAGGAGCTGCGCCGGCAGCTGGCGGTGCTCCCCGGCGAACGGCGCCTTCTGGTGAGCTGCGAGGGCTCCCTCAGCTACCTGGCGGCCGACTACGGCCTGGAGGAGGCCTACCTCTGGCCGGTGAATGCCGAGACGGAGGTCACCCCCCAGCGGATGGAGCGGGTGATCCGCACGGTGCGCGATCGCCAGGTGCCTGCCGTGTTCTGTGAGAGCACGGTGGATGACCGGCCCCAGCGGCGGGTGGCTGAGGAGACCGGCGCCCGCTTCGGCGGAGTGTTCTACGTGGATTCCCTCTCGCCGCCCGACGGTCCGGCCCCCACC
>JBFLKL010000005.1:0-10884 GCA_040883175.1 Synechococcaceae cyanobacterium
CTGCCCAACGGCGTGATCAGCGCCGAGCAGCTGGCGGTGCTGGCCGAGGCGGTCGACCGCTGCGGCGAACACGGCAGCGCCGACATCACCACCCGCCAGAACATTCAGCTGCGCGGTCTGCTGCTGGAGGACATGGCGCCGCTGATGGCGGCGCTGGAGCGGGTGGGGCTCACCAGCCGCCAGTCGGGCCACGACAACCCGCGCAACATCACCGGCAACCCCCTGGCCGGCATCGACCCCGAGGAGTTCCTCGACACCCGGCCCCTGGTGGCGGCCATCCAGGCGGCCCTGCTGGGACCGGCGGGTCCGCGCAACCTGCCCCGCAAGTTCAACGTGGCCGTGGGCGGTGCCCCCGACAGCTTCCTGCTCCACAACGACCTGGCCTACCTGCCGGCCCGGCGCGAGGCGGAGCTGGGGTTCACGGTGATGGTGGGCGGCTTCTTCTCCGCCCAGCGCAACGAGCTGGCCATTCCCCTGGGCCTCTGGCTGCCGCCCGGGCAGCTGCCCGCCTTCACCCTGGCGGTGCTGCGTCACTACGAACGCCACGGCAACCGCCAGCAGCGCAACAGGAGCCGGCTGATGTATCTGCTGGACCAGCTGGGCCTGGAGGACTACCGCCAGGCGCTGCTCGCCAGCTGGCGGGAGCTGGCGGCCGAGCTGGGGCCGGAGCTGGGGGGTGAGCCGGCAGCCGCATGCATCCACGACGGCAGCCATCTGGTGAATCGTGCTCCCCGCGACGGCCTGGGCGTGCAGCGCCAGAAGCAGGACGGTCTGCACTGGCTGGGCCTGCATGTGCCGATGGGCCGGCTCGACGCCGACGCGATGCGTGAGCTGGCCCGGCTGGCCCGCACCTATGGCACCGGGGAGCTCCGCCTCACCGAGGCCCAGAACGCCCTGATCGTGAACGTGCCCGCCGACCGGGTGGAGCCGCTGCTGGCCGAGCCGCTGCTGCGGCGCTTCCGCCCCGATCCCTCAGCCCTGCAGGCCGAGGCGGTGAGCTGCACCGGCAGCGCCTACTGCAGCTTCGCCCTGATCCCCACCAAGGGCACGGCACAGGCCGTGCTGGAGGAGCTGGAGCGGCGCGTCGAGCTGCCCCACGCCGTGCGCATGCACTGGACCGGCTGCCCCAACGCCTGCGGCCAGCCCTACATGGGCCAGATCGGCCTGATGGGGGCCAAGGCCCGCAAGGACGGCCAGATGGTGGAGGCGGCGAAGATCTTCCTGGGCGGCTCGATGGACGCCACGCCGAAGCTGGCCGAGCTGCATGACAAGGGCGTGCCGCTCACCGACCTGCCGGATGTGCTGGAAGAGCTGCTGGTGGAGCGTTTCGGTGCCCGCCGCCGCGCTTCGGCCGCCGCCTGAGGCCGATGGGGGTTGTCCGGGCAGCGGGGGTGCTCCACGGTCGTCGGTCCTGGCTGCGGCGCCACCTCCGGTTCCCCACCCTTAGCGTCACCTGGCTGTGGCACCGCTGCCGCGCAGGCGCGCCGCTCATCCCGGAGTGATTGCCCTGGTTTCCGCCCTGCCCAGTCCCGCGGATCTGCCCGCCAGCGGTGACTCCGCCCGCTGGCCCTGGCTGCAGCGGCTCCGCCACCACCCTGCCCTGGCCGTGGAGCCCTGGCTGCGGGCCATCGAAACCGGTGCGCTGGCTCCGGAGGCAGATCTGCTCACGGCGCTCGCTGAGCATCTCGACGCAGGGGCGGAGCTGCGCCTGCTGAGCTGGTGGGCCGCTCAGCCCTCTCCCGATCCCCGGTTGCCGGAGTTGCTTGGGCGCCGGCGTGATCCGCGGCTGGGTGCATGGCTGCTGGCCCGGCTGCGGGACGGCCCGGCCGCCCTCCAGCAGGCCGGCCTTGCCGCAGCGGTGGCGGCGGGTCTGTTGCCCCTCCTGGGCGCGCAGCGGCAGCCGCAGGCCTGGCCTGCGCTGAAGAGCTGGCTGCTGGCGCCGGCTCCGGCGCCGCTGCGGCGCGCGGCGCTCGAGGGCATCGCCGTGGGCATGCCGGTGTGGCCCCGGGCCGACCTGCACCGCTGTCTGCAGCAGCTGGTCGGCGATCTGGATCCCCGCCTGGCGGCAGGTGCGGTCGATCTGCTCGCCCGCCTTCCCGGCTGCCGCCGGCTGCTGGTGCCCCTGGCCCGCCGTCGGCTGGATCCCTGCGTGTCCCAGCGCCTGCAGCGCCGCCTGGCGGCGACGCCGGTGCAGCCGCTCCTGCTGGTGGTGCATGGGCGCAGCGCTGGGGCGCTGCCCGCCGAGCTCCTCAGCCTGGCGGTGGAGCTGGAGCAGCGGCGTGGAGCACCGGTGCGCCTGCAGGCGCTCACCGCCGCTGCCCCGCCGGAGGCCGGCCTCTGGCTGCGGGCGGGCCCTCGGCTCACCCTGGTGCCCCTGCTGCTGCTGCCGGGTGGCCATGTCCGCCAGGACGTGCCCGCTATCGCCGCCCACTGGCGCCGCCGCACGTCCCTTCAGCGGCTGCCTTTCCTCGGCGCCTGGCCCCGCTGGCAGCAGGCCCTGCGCGCTGAGGTGGAGGCCCTGGCCGAGGCCGCAGCCGGGTCCGGGACGCGCCCGCTGCTGCTGCATCACCCGCTGACAACCCCCCTGGCCGGGCGCTACCTGGACCGTCTGGAGCAGGTGACCGGCGGACGCGCGCTCGCCGCTCCATACAGTGCCGATCACCCTGCCGAGTTCCAGCTGCCCCGTTCTGCCCCGGCCCTGCCCCTGGCCCTGGCGGCCAACCGCTTCACCGATCGGCTCGGCGATCGGGTGGGCCCGCCATTGCTGCAGCGGCAGGCCCTGCGCCAGCTGCTGCTCGAGGAGCTGGAGGCACTGCCATGACCGGCCCGCCTGGCTCTCCAGCCGCGAGCGGCAGGGTGTATCTGGTGGGCGCCGGACCTGGCGACCCCGAGCTGCTCACCGTGAAGGCCCAGCGTCTGCTGCGGCGCTGTGATGCCCTCGTCTACGACTCGCTGGTGCCGAAGGCCCTGCTCGACCTGGTGCCCCCCGGCTGCGAGCGGCGCTTCGTGGGCAAGCGCCGCGGCCACCACTCGGTGCCCCAGCCCAGCACCAACGCCGTGCTGGTGGAGCTGGCCGGGCGCCACCGCTGCATCGTGCGCCTCAAGGGCGGTGATCCCTTCCTGTTCGGGCGGGGCGGCGAGGAGGCGGCCCACCTCGCTGCCCAGGGTGTGCCGGTGGAGGTGGTGCCCGGCGTCACCGCCGGCATCGCCGCCCCGGCCTATGCCGGCATTCCCGTCACCCACCGCAGCGCCGGCTCCAGCGTCACCTTCGTCACCGGCCATGAGGAGATCGACAAGCAGCGTCCCGGGGTGGACTGGCGCGGACTGGCCCGCAGCAGCGATGGGCTGGTGATCTACATGGGCCTCCATAACCTGCGCCACATCGCCGAGGAGCTGCTGCTGGGAGGGCTGCCCGCCGACACCCCCGCCGCGGTGATCCAGCAGGGCACGGTGCACGGGCAGCGCCTGCTGCTCAGCCCCCTCTCGGAGCTGGCCGAGCGGGCGGAGGCCGAGGGCTTCGCCTCCCCCTCGATCGTGGTGGTGGGTGAGGTGGTGGCCCAGCGGGTGAGCGCCTGCAGCCCCACCCCGGCGGCCGTGGAGATGCCGATCCCCTTCTGATCGGCCGGGTGTCGGTGCCGGGCTTCAGTCGAGCTGCAGCACGCCGCGGGTGCGCTGGCGGCGCCGCTGGTCCTGGGCCTCGAAGCGCTGCATGCAGTCGCCCTGGGGAGCCAGCAGGCAGTTCACGTAGTCGGAGGCGTCCACCAGGGCGGCACGGATGGCCTTGCCCACCGGTGTGCGCTGGGTCTCGCTGCTGGAGGAGTCGTAGCGGAACGTGCCCGCCGCTCCCACCAGGGCCTGACCGCCGCGGCTCATCGGTACCCCGAAGATGGTGAGCCCTGCCGCCGGCAGCAGGTTCACGCCCTGCTGCCGGCTCTCGGCCGTGCTCGTGGCCGTCCCCTCCACGGTGCGGAAGCCCACCACCTCACCGGTGGTGCTGTCCACCACCCGGATGTCGATGGCCACGTAGTCGGTGGTTTCAGCCTGCTCGCTGCGGCCGCCGATGCCGAGCAGGCTCATGCCGCCTCCGGAGGTCTTCGTCTCCACGTTCGATTCGTAGGCGCTCACGGTGCCGAGCACGAGGAAGCGGGCGCCGGTCATCTGACCGCGCTGGGCCGTTTCCGGGCCCTGGCGCACGATGCCCAGCTCCGCCAGCTCCTGCTCGGAGAGCACTGCCTTGAGGTCGCGCCGCTCCACCACCTTCAGCACGCCGCTGGCCTGCAGCTCATTGGCCAGGGCCGCAGAAAGGTCGTCGGCCACAGGGCCACTCCACCACCACGACTGGTTGACGGTGTTCTTGAACCCGGGTACGGAGACGGTGGGCCTGGCGGCGGGCCGGGCCATGGGCACCGTGCCCTGGCCCAGGGCGGGCGCCCATCCGCTGCCCACGGCCACGGCCAGGAGGGATGGCCAGGCGACCGAACGCCTCTTCGGGGCCCCGTTGCTCCGGGTTGCGTTGTCCGTGGTTGGGTTCACCATTGCCTGCAATGCACCTCATCCCGAGGGGCTGACCCTCCGGCCGTGGTGCCATTCAAGCAAGTTCAGCCAAGCCGAAGACAATCGAAACTCATCGGCCCAGTGCCGGCTTTGGTAGTTCTCGCCACGGTTGCCTGACCGTGCGCTTCGGTTCACTTGTGCATCCCCATCCCCCGCTTCCGGGTCTCCACTCCATGGCTGCCACACCCCTGCGCCGCAATCCCCAACTGCTCGAGAGTCAACCTCCGGCGCCGGCCCAACCCGTCAGGCCGGCGCCGATGTTCGAGCTGATTCCCTACGAGCGCTTCCGCGACACCCCCAGCGTGCGCTTCTTCGACATCACCGTGGCCGCGTCCAACGCCCGCGACCTGGTGGTGCATTCCGGCCCGGCCGTCTCCCCCCCCGACGATGACACCGGTGCCTGGCAGTTCTATCTGCACCCTCACCAGGAGGACAACCTGCTGGCCCTCCACGGAGGTCGCACCTTCTTCCTGGTGAACTTCGGCTGGAACTACCCCTTCCACATCGTCCGCCTGGAAACCGGTGGCGACATCCTGCGCATTCCTCCCGGCACCTTCCATCGCTCCGTGTCCGACCCCGAGGGTTCGGTGGTGCTGAACCAGGCTGTGCGCGAGGAGAACGCCAGCCTGGTGCGTGAATTCCGGGTGTACAACAGCCGCCGCATCCCGCGCCTGTTCGCCACCACCTGCAACACCGCGCCGCTGCCCAAGCTGCACGGGCTCAACTGGTAGGGGGCTGCCGGCAGGGGATCCGTCTGGGGGCGTACCCGGTGCCCCCTGGCTTCAGCTGCTGGTCAGGAACGCGGTGACGTCCACCCCATGACCGGCCGAGACGGCACCGGTGATGCTGTGGGTGGCATCCAGCATGTCGGCTTCGATCTGCCAGTCGAACGTGCTCTCCACTCCCGGCGGGCCTGAGAAGCTGCCGGTGATCGCCGCCGTGAGCTCGGGCTTGGAGGAGGTGGCCAGGGTGATGTAGCGGTCGTCGATGACGCCCATGCCGCTGGGATCCACGCCCCGCCAGCCGGCACCGGGCAGGTACACCTCGGCCCAGGCGTGCAGGTCGTAGCGCTCCGGCTTGGGCTCCACCAGGTGGTAGCCGCTCACGAAGCGGGCCGGCAGGCCCACACAGCGGCAGGCCTCCACCATCAGCATGGCCAGGTCGCGGCAGGAGCCCACCCGCTCCTTGAGGGTGCGGCCGGCGGGCCAGGCCGGACCGATGTGGCGCTGGGTGTACTTCACGCGATCCTGGATCATCTCCACCAGCTGCTGCAGGAACAGCAGCGCCCGCTGATCACTCCCCATCAGGGCCTCCTGGGCCAGGTCCACCGCTGCAGGATCGTGCTGGCCGTTGGGCAGCCAGCCATTCAGCGATCCCATCAGGTCGCCGTTGAGGTGGCCCACCGGATAGGGCAGATGGGGTTCGTGCTCCTCCAGGCAGGCCTGCAGCAGCGGCGGTGTGTCCGTCTCCACGATGCTGGTGGCACGCACCAGAAACTGATCGCTGCCGCCCTGGAAGCGGGCCCGCAGGATTTCATCGCCGCTGGCGGCCACCAGCGGATAGAGCCGTGATGGCTCCGGGCTGATCTGCAGCTGGAAGTCCACCAGCTTCTGAAACCCATGGCCCCTTGGCTTGAGGCAGAAGCGGTGGGGACCCAGCAGCACCGGAGCGCTGTAGCGGTAGGTGAAGGTGTGGGTTACGCGAGCACGCATGCCGGATCAGTGCTGGTCGTCGGAAGGGTGACGAGGTCGTCGTCGCCAGTGGCGATGAAGTAGCGCCGCTCGATCAGTTCATGGAGCCGGTTCAGGTCGCTCTGCAGGGCATCGATCGACTCGTGCAGGCCACTGGCGATCAGATCCTCGATGCGGGTGTAGCTCCAGCGGGCCAGGGTGATGCCGCTGAGGCACTCCAGGTCGTCGGGCACCTCCGGCACCGCCTGCCCGCGCACGATGTGCAGGGTTTCGTGGATGCGCTGGAGGCAGTAGCGCACCGAGCGGGGGAAGATCGGATTGAGCAGCAGGAAGGCGGCCACCGCCTTGGGCTCGATCGCCTGCTGGCGGGCCTGGCGGAACATCTGGTAAGCGCCGGCGCTGCGCAGCAGCGAGATCCACTGCAGTTCGTCCAGCACGCCGCCCACCTCATCTGGGGAGGGCAGCAGCAGGAAGTACTTCACATCCAGGATTCGGGTGGTCTTGTCGGCCCGCTCCAGCAGCCGCCCCAGCCGGCTGAACTGCCAGGACAGGTCGCGGCTGAGGGTGGCATCGGTGATCCCGTAGAAGAGCTGGCAGGCCCGGCGGATCTCGCGCAGCACCTCCTGGGGCTGCTGGTGCCAGAAGCCCTCGCTCTCCTGCAGGGTCCAGTAGATGTCGTTGATCTGCTCCCACATCTCCGTGGTGATCACCTCACGGATCTGGCGGGCGTTCTCCCGGGCGTGGCGGATGCAGTTCACCACGCTGCTGGGGTTGGCCTCGGCCGACACCAGGAACTCCACCACTTCGTCGGGTGTGCCCCGGGGATAGAGGGAGTCGAACAGTTCACGGTCACCGCTGGCATCGATCAGCGGCAGCCAGGGTTCGGCGCTGCCAGGCGGGCAGTCGAGGGCCATGGCCTCGCTCACCTCCACGAAGCGGGAGATGTTCTCGGCCCGCTCCACGTAGCGGTTGATCCAGTAGAGCGAGTCGGCGACGCGGCTCAGCATGAGGGCTCTCCCACGATCCAGGTGTCCTTGCAGCCTCCGCCCTGGGAGGAATTCACCACCAGGGAACCGCGCCGCAGAGCCACCCGGGTGAGGCCCCCGGGACTCACCCATGAGCCCTTGCCGCGCAGCACGTAGGGCCGCAGGTCCACGTGGCAGGGAAACAGTTCGCCGTCGCTGAGCGATGGCACCGTGGAGAGTTCCAGGGTGGGCTGGGCGATGTAGTTGCGAGGGCGGGCCCTGATCTTCTCGGCGAACTCGGCGATCTCCTCCGGTCCGGCATGGGGGCCGATCAGCATGCCGTAGCCCCCGGCCTCCGCCACCGCCTTCACCACCAGGTCCTTGAGGTGGGCGAGAACGTAGGCCTGGTCGTCGGGCCTTGAGCAGAGGTAGGTGGGCACGTTCTCGATGATCGGCTCCTGGTTCAGGTAGTAGCGGATCATCTCCGGCACATAGGCGTAGATGAGCTTGTCGTCGGCCACCCCGGTGCCAGGGGCGTTGGCGATCGCCACCCGGCCGGCCCGGTAGGCGTCCATCAGGCCCCGCACCCCCAGGATCGAATCGCTGCGGAACACCGCTGGATCGAGGAAGTCGTCGTCGATGCGGCGGTAGATCACATCCACCAGTTCCAGGCCACTGGTGCTGCGCAGCCACACGCGCTCGTCCTGCACCACCAGGTCGCGACCCTCCACGAGCTGGATGCCCATCTGCTGGGCCAGGTAGCTGTGCTCGAAATAGGCGCTGTTGTAGACGCCGGGCGTGAGCAGCACCACGTTCGGGGTCTCCGTCCAGGGGGCCAGTTCGCGCAGGGTCTGCAGCAGGTGGGAGGGGTAGTCGTCGATCGGCTGCACCGTGCGGCCGGAGAAGAGGCTGGGGAACATGCGCTTCATCACACGCCGGTTCTCCAGGAAGTAGGCCACGCCGGAGGGGCAGCGCAGGTTGTCCTCCAGCACCCGCCAGGTGCCCTGTCCGTCGCGCACGAGGTCGAGCCCGGAGATGTGACACCACTTGCCCAGGGGCGGCTTGAAGCCCAGCAGCTGGGGACGCCAGCCCTGGGAACTGACCACGTCCTCCCGCGCCACCACGCCGTCGTCGAGGATGCGCTGCTCGCCGTAGACGTCGGCCAGGAACAGATCGATCGCCTCCAGCCGCTGGATCAGCCCCCGCTCCAGCCGCTGCCAGTCACCGCTGCTGATCAGGCGCGGCAGTGGATCGAAGGGCAGGATCCGCTCCACCCCCCGCTCGTCGGAGTCGTTGAGGCGGAAGGTGGCGCCCAGGCGCTTGAGCAGGTTGCCGGCCGCGGCGTGGTTACGGTTCAGTTCCTCCAGCCCCAGCTGGCCCAGGGAGGAGAGCAGGGGCCTGAGGGCACTGCGCGGCTCGTCGAAGGCGCTGAAGTACTCGTCATAGCCGCAGCGCGGCCTGTAGTCGGTGAACATGGCTGGCCGGGACGACGCTGTTGGATCATCCGAGAGCGGGCCGGCCCTTCCCGGTGTGGGTTGTTACGAAACCACCACCGCTGTTACAGCAGGACTCACAGCAGGACTCACAGCAGGAAGTAGCGCTGGGCCATCGGCAGCACATCGGCCGGCTCGCAGCTGAGCAGTTCGCCATCCGCGAACACCTCGTAGGTCTGGGGGTCCACTTCCACCACGGGCAGAGCGCTGTTGTTCTTCATGGCTGTCTTGCCGATGCCGGAGCGGGTGTTGAGCACCGGTACGCAGGCACGCTTCAGCCCCAGCTGGCGGGGCAGATCCACATCCAGCGCGGCCTGGCTCACGAAGGTGAGGCAGCTGGGGGCGAGGGCAGCGCCGAAGGCTGCGAACATCGCCCGGCCGTGCACCGGCCCGGGGGTGGGGATGGAGGCGTTGGCGTCACCCATCTGGGCCCAGACGATCGAGCCGCCCTTGATCACCAGCTCGGGCTTGACGCCGAAGAAGCCCGGCTTCCACAGCACCAGATCGGCCAGCTTGCCCACCTCCACCGAGCCGATCTGGGAATCGAGCCCGTGGGCGATCGCCGGGTTGATCGTCGTCTTGGCGATGTAGCGCCTGAGGCGGGTGTTGTCGTTGCGCCCTCCGTTCGGCCCGATGGCGTCCTCCGGCAATGGCCCGCGCTGCACCTTCATCTTGTGGGCGGTCTGGAAGGTGCGGGTGATCACCTCGCCCACCCTGCCCATGGCCTGGGAGTCGCTGGCGATGATCGAGAAGGCGCCCAGGTCGTGGAGGATGTCCTCGGCGGCGATCGTCTCGCGGCGGATGCGCGATTCGGCGAAGGCCACGTCCTCGGGGATGCGGGGATCGAGGTGGTGGCACACCATCAGCATGTCGAGGTGCTCCTCGAGGGTGTTCACCGTGTAGGGCCGGGTGGGGTTGGTGCTGCTGGGGAGCACGTTGGCCTCACCGCAGATGCGGATGATGTCGGGTGCGTGGCCGCCGCCGGCCCCTTCGGTGTGGAAGGTGTGGATGGTGCGGCCGCCGATGGCGCGGATCGTGTCCTCCACGAAGCCCGCCTCGTTGAGGGTGTCGGAGTGGATGCACACCTGCACGTCCAGCCGGTCGGCCACCGTGAGGCAGCAGTCGATCGCCGCCGGGGTGGTGCCCCAGTCCTCGTGGAGCTTGAGGCCGCAGGCACCGGCGCGCACCTGCTCCTCGATCGCCTCGGGGGTGGAGGCGTTGCCCTTGCCGTAGAAGCCCAGGTTCACCGGCAGCCCCTCGGCCGCCTGCAGCATGCGGGCGATGTGGAAGGCGCCGGGGGTGCAGGTGGTGGCGTTGGTGCCGGTGGCCGGCCCGGTGCCGCCCCCCAGCAATGTGGTCACACCGCTGGCCAGGGCCGTCTCGATCTGCTGGGGGCAGATGAAGTGCACGTGGGTGTCGATCGAGCCGGCCGTGAGGATGTGCCCCTCGCCGGCGATCGCCTCGGTGCCCGGCCCCACCACGATCGTCACCCCCTCCTGGGTGTCGGGGTTGCCGGCCTTGCCGATGGCCACGATGCGGCCGTCGCGGATGCCGATGTCGGCCTTCACGATCCCCCACCAGTCGAGGATCAGGGCATTGGTGATCACCGTGTCCACCGCCCCCTCGCTGCGGGGGGTCTGGGCCTGGCCCATGCCGTCGCGGATCACCTTGCCGCCACCGAACTTCACCTCGTCGCCATACACGGTGAAATCCTTCTCCACCTCCAGGATCAGCTCGGTGTCGGCCAGCCGCAGCCGGTCGCCGGTGGTGGGGCCGTAGGTCTCGGCGTAGGCGCGGCGGGAGATGCGGTACGGCATGGGCTGGGCGGCGGTGAGTCGCGGTCTGTGGGGGGTCGGTCGAGCGGGCTGTTGCGGTCGAGCCTCAGTCCAGCGGACCGTTCACCAGGCCGTTGAAGCCCACCACGCGGCGGGCTCCGGCGAAGGGCACCAGGTTCACGCTGCGGCTGTCGCCCGGTTCGAAGCGGATCGCGGTGCCGGCAGGAATATCCAGCCGCAGGCCGCGGGCGGTCTCGCGATCGAACTCCAGGGCGCCGTTGGCCTCGTGGAAGTGGAAGTGGGACCCCACCTGCACCGGCCGGTCGCCGGTGTTGGCCACCTGCACCGTGGTCACCGGGCGGCCGGCGTTGAGCTCGATCTCGCCGGGTTCGGGGATCAGTTCGCC
>JBFLKL010000047.1:0-3564 GCA_040883175.1 Synechococcaceae cyanobacterium
CATTGCCCCGGCCCTGGCCAGGTCCATCGCCCAGGCTGACGCCCTTGGCCTCCAGCAGAGCCTCGTAGAACGCGGTGAAATTCAGCCGCTCGGTGCCGTCCTTCTTGGTGCTGACGTAGCCGCACTCGCGCACCAGTTCAGACTTGCTGGCGTCACCCAGTTCCTTCACCTTGGCGAGGAGGTCTGATCCGGCCGGCATGTCTGTAAACCGTTGATTGTTCTTTACGCCTTAATGCCAGGACTGGCAGGATCTGGAGCTGCAATGGAGGGAATGTCGTACATCTTGAGTTGAGCATAGATTCACAGGCCTCTCCATCGCCATCTCAGTTCAGATCAGTGCAGCCATGGTGCAGCAGCTGCTGGACGCGGGCATAGGAACCGATAGAGTGCTGACTATCCTGAGGCTCTGCAGTCCACTTTCATGGCAGAAACGACCATGCGTGTTCGATTCTGGGGTACAAGGGGATCGATCCCCAGCTGCAGCCGACAGACTCTTCGCTATGGAGGAAACACCACCTGCAGCGAACTGCGGACGTCAGCAGGCACCGTTTTCATCCTTGACTGCGGAAGTGGAGCCCGTGAACTCGGGCAGCACCTGATGGCATCCCAGTCGATCGCACCAAGTGGGACCATTCTTCTCAGTCATTTGCACTGGGATCACATCCATGGGATGCCATTCTTCGCGCCCCTTTTCAACGCGGGAAGCGAGTGGGATGTGTATGGTCCGAGTTCCAGTCATCTATCGCTGCGCGATGCTCTTACGGTGCAGATGTCGCCACCGTTTTTCCCTGTACACCTGGACAGCCTGCCTGCGACCATCCGTTTTCACGATCTTGGCGAGGATTCCTTCCAGCTCCATGATGCCCACGTCACGACGCAGTATCTCAACCATCCCGGCCCGACTCTTGGCTACCGGATTGAGGCCGACGGCGCCGTGGTTGTTTATGTCTGTGATCATGAACCGCATGGCTTCGCCGATTCTTTCCTGACCCATGAGTTCGACAGTGTCGATTCGCGGCATATCGCTTTCCTGGAAGGGGCTGATCTCGTGATTCATGACGCCCAGTACATCGCCAAGGAATTCAAGTCGAAGCGTGGCTGGGGGCACAGCGTTGGCGACTACGTCGTGGAGGTCTGTCGCAGGGCCGGGGTGGCGAGAGTCGCTCTGACCCATCACGATCCGTCCCGCTCCGATGAGAGCATCGACGATTACCTCGCCAGGCTTCATCATGCCTTCAAGGGAAAGATCGCAGTGCCGGAGATCATCGCGGCCGCTGAGGGGCTGCAGCTCGACGTTTGAGTCTCAGGTCGCCACACCGAAGGTGATCCGCTGGCAGCAGGGTTCTCGCCTTCGGTGTGGCGGCTAAGGTCCGATCGATGCCAGAAAGGTCAGGACGGTCTCGTTGAAGCGGGCCGGTGCGTCCAGGTTGACGGCATGGCCGGCATCCGGACTCACGACCATGCGGGCATTGCGCGTGTGCCGGCACGTGAACGCGATCTCCATGAACACCTGTTGGACGGGATCCTTCAGGTCCGCGGGCCAGTCCAGCCCTCGGTCCTCGCCATGGGAATAGGACGCAGCGGTGGGGTTGGCCGAGCGTCCGCAACCGCGGCGGTCGTAGCGGATGACCCGATGCTGCCGGGCGAATGCCTCGAACTGCGCATCCCAGTAGCAGGCATCCAGGGCGAATCCATGAATGAGGACGAGCGGAGCTCCCGCACCCGCAACCTCGACATACAGCCGCGTGCCGTTCACGTCCACGTATCCGGTGTACGGATCAGTCATGTGCCCGGCACCGAAGCGTGTGAGCAGGGGGTGCTTCTGCTGGCCGGCTGCTGCTACGCGCTCCGGGGTCTGATCTGGAGCTGGCAGGGCTGATCGGCAGCCGTTCAGCCATCCCTGCCAGAGTGAGGTGTCCCTTTCCTGCCGAGATGGTCCGCTCCCGCATTGCCCTGTTCCTGGCCGCCGTTGGTCTGCTGTCTGGCGCCCTGGTGGGCTGCGGTTCCGGTCCCGAGCCGAACAACGACGGCGAGGGTGGAGAGCCGGCGATGGAGCGTACCGGTCCAGACGACGACGACAGTGACGACGATGAGGAGTCCTGAGCTTCAGGGTCTGACGCTCGTGCCGTCGTCCTCCTGCTGACCTGGGCCTTGGCGTGGGCCTGGATGCAAAGCAGCAGCAGTGTCGTCATGCCGGCAGGACCGGCTCCAGCTCGCTCCGCTCGACCCAGGCACGGCTGCGGGCGACCAGATCATGCACATGCTGCGGATCGGCAGCCGGCCTCGTGCCGGCGGCCACGGCCCTGTAGAGATCGGCCACGCTCCAGGCGGCCGTGAGTGAATCGGAGCTCAAGCGGGGGATGAGGTGCAGATGCAGGTGCGGGGCTCCCTCGCCGAAGGCGATGGCATACACCCGATCGCAGCCGGTGAGTCGCTGCACCAGCTGGCTGGCGTGCCGAACGGCCAGACCCCAGCTGAGTGCCTCGCGGTCGCTGAAAGCCAGCGGGCCGGGCAGGTGACGGCGAGCATCCAGCAGCAGCCAGCCGGCCAGTGGGGCTGGGTCTGGATGGTGCCGCAGCAGCCAGAGATCAGTACGGGCGATCTCGTAGGTGGCGACGTTGGCGGGATCGTCGTGAAGACGACAGATGCCGCAGGGGGAACTGGGAATGGTGGGGGTCATGCCCGATGAGCAACCAGTCCGATGTGCGCAGTATCAGCCTGATCCATCGCCTCGGTTTCCCAAGCGCTGCTTCTCCATCGCATCGCCTGGGCCAACGGCCGGGGCCGGCACCGCAAGCTCAGGCCGGATCTGGCGGAACGGCAGCAAGCCGTTGGGCTTGGCCATCACCTCGAACAGCGGAGCGATCGGTGAGCTGCCGATGCGAACGGCCCTCAGCTCCACCGCGAAGAAAGCGAACGGATCCACACCACGCACTGGGCCTCCAGAGGGAGTTGTCCTGGGGATTGCGGGCCAGGAGATCGGCGGAGAAACCGCCCACCTGCACCTCCTGGCCCTCCAGCTCCAGAGGAATGCCGAGGGCCTCACCCAGCCGATCGATGTTGGCGGCCAGCCAGGGCGTGAAGCTGTGGGCCTCGTGGCTCCAGGCATCCCGCAGGCGCACCTGCTCAACGCCGCATCCAGCCCCTCGATGACCGCCGCCAGGAAGGGCAGATCGAGCGTGTCGCTCATGCAGTGGTAGTTGGGGTTCCGCATAAACGAGGTGTCGGTGACCATCACCGCGTCGTAGCCCGCATCCCAGAAGGGGCTGTGATCGGACAGGCGCACATCGGGCAGGAGCCTGCCGGTGCCCATCGCCGGCAGGGCGGCCACACCGGTGGCGTTGTCGTCGGCGCCGATGGAATGCAGGGGCCCGTCGTAGTGGGCGCCCACCAGCAGCGGATCGAGCCTCTGCTGTTGGCCGGGGAGGCGGTGCTGGAGGGCTTGGGTCAACCGTGATCCGGTGGCAACGGCGGAGGTACGGCGTCAACTCGGCGACCTTCACCTGCTCTCCTCGCCGGTGGGGAGGGGGTTGGATGTGAGAGCCGGCCAAGGGCTACCGGTGA
>JBFLKL010000295.1:0-3800 GCA_040883175.1 Synechococcaceae cyanobacterium
CTGTTCGAGGTGATTGGACGATAATCACCAGCATCTGTGCCATTAATCACCTCTGCTGGTGACCTGCCGCCTGGTCTTGTGTTGACTGCCCGCTGGCTTGCCGATGAAGATGAGTCGTTGAGCTGACATGTTGCCAAAGCCTATGAGCGCTGTTCTGTTGGCGGGCGGCATTGTGATGTGGCCCCTGCTGGCTTTTTCGATTGTGGCGATTGCTCTGATCATCGAGCGATCTCTCTTCTGGTTTCGCATCAACCGCCGCCAGCGCCCGGTGATGCAGGAGATCCTGCGCACCTACCGGCAGGCCCCGATGGATGTGTTCCTCAAGCTGCGCAAGAACATCAACCTGCCAACAGCCCGCATCTTTCTGGAGGCGCTGGAGATTGATGGGGCCAGCCCCAAGCAGTTTCATCTGGCCCTGGCCAGCGCCATGCAGGCGGAGCTTCCCCATCTGCGCCGCTTCAGCACTGTCTTCGCCACCATCATCAGCGTTGCTCCGTTGCTGGGTCTGCTGGGAACCATCCTCGGCCTGATCCGCTCCTTTGCTGCGCTGCAGCTGGGCGAGCTCACCACCAACACTGGCGCCGTGACCGGAGGAATCAGCGAAGCCCTGGTATCCACGGCCGCGGGCCTGGTGGTGGCCATCGGCACGTTGGTGTTCGCCAACCTGTTCCGTGGCATCTACAAACGCCAGGTGGCGCTGATTCAGGAGTATGGCGGCCAGCTGGAGATTCTCTACGAGACGCACTACCTGCGCAGGACCCAGCTCCGAGAGCAATCCCCGGCGTCTTAGATGGGTCTGGTGCATTAGATGGGTCTGGTGCATTGGATGGGTGCTCGGCTGAACGCCGTTCTGTTGGCTGCCCCACCATGCACGGATGTGCCCGATCCTTGATCCCGCGTTCAGCTGATCTCCTTTTGCATTGCTTGCCATGCTGTACCTGCCAGAAGATTCCGACGACGACTTCGAGCTCAATATCGTTTCGATGATCGATGTGATCTTCGCGATCCTCACCTTCTTCATCATCTCCACTCTGTTCCTCACCCGCTCCCAGGCGCTGCCCGTGAACCTGCCCAAGGCCTCCAGCGCTGAACCTCAGCAGCGTGCCCGGGTCACCGTGTCGGTGGGAGAGGCAGGCGCCATCGCGCTGAACCGCGAAGCCATCGCCCTGGCTGATCTGCAGAGCGCCGTGCGCGAGTTGGTGGGCAGCCCCAAGCCATCCGTCGTGGTGATCCACGCCGACGCAGGCGTGAGCCATGGGCGCGTGGTGTCGGTGATGGATGAGCTGCGGGGCGTCGAGGGAGCCGTGCTGGGAATCTCGACCCGCCGAGCTGACTGAACCGCGGCCACCGGGGATCGTTCCGCTGCATGAATTCGCTATGGCTGCCGCGACTCTGCGATCACAGTCCTTGCCGCTCTTCCGATCGCCTGCGCGGCTGATCCTGGGCCTGGGGTTCGGTGTCCTCATCCTGGTGGGATGCCTGTTCGGCAGTGCTCTGCTGGGTGCCGCGGAGATTCCACCCCACACGGTCTGGAAGGCCCTCATGCACGCCGATGGCTCCACTGAGCACCTGATCATCCGCACGGTGCGTCTGCCGAGGGTGCTGCTTGCGGTGGTGGTGGGAGCGGCGCTCGCTGTTGCGGGTGCCATCACCCAGGCACTGACCCGCAACCCCCTGGCCGCACCCGACATCATCGGCATCAACATGGGTGCCTCGCTGGCGCTGGTGCTGGCCGTTGTGCTGCAGGCCGGAGACCACACTGAGCTGATGGTTGCCTTCGGGGGGGCTGGGATCGCTGCCCTCAGCGTCTACTGGTTCGGCTCTCTGGGCCGCAGCGGACTCACACCGCTCAGGCTGGTGATCGCCGGATCCGCCCTGGGTTATCTGCTGAGTTCTCTCACCGCCGCCATCCTGCTGCTGAGCCAGCGCACTCTTGGAGAGATCCGCTACTGGCTGGCGGGCTCCTTGGCGGGGCAGGATCTGGGCACTGTGCTGGCCGCGATTCCCTTCATCAGCCTGGGGCTGGTGCTTGCGCTGGCCCTGAGCCGCCCGCTGACCCTGATCAGCCTGGGTGATGACGTGGCCCAGGGACTGGGCCTGAAGACAGCCTGGGTGAAGGTGGGTGGCGCGATCGCCGTGGTTCTGCTGGCCGGCAGCGCCGTAGCCCTGGCGGGGCCGATCGGCTTTGTGGGGCTTGTGGTGCCTCACATGGCGCGCTTTCTGGTGGGTGCCGATTACCGCTGGATTCTTCCTTATTCGATTCTGCTGGGGGGCATCCTGCTCTCCTTGGCTGACCTTGCCTCCCGCCTGGTGATTCGCCCCCAGGAGCTGCCGGCCGGGATCATGACCGCGATGGTGGGCGCACCCTTCTTCATTCATCTGGCGCGTTCGTCAAGCCAGCGATGACGGTGACGCTCTCTCCATGACCACCGCCAAGCCCTGGATTGCCCTTCGCCCGTCGTGGTGTTCCCTCTCGTTCCGGGTGGATCGCCGCGTGCCGGCGGTGCTGGTGGCGCTGGCAGCGCTTGTGCTGCTCTCCCTGATCGTCAACGTGAGCCAGGGGAGTACCCGGTGCCCTTGGCGGAGGTGGTGAAGGCGCTGCTGGGTTTTCCAGCCACCCCCGACTACGCCCTTGTGGTGAACAGCCTGCGCCTGCCCCGTGCGCTGGTGGCCTTGCTGGTGGGGATGGGCCTGGCGACCGCGGGGACGATCATGCAGGGTCTGACCTGCAATCCGCTGGCGGCGCCGGACATCATCGGCATCAATGCGGGGGCGAGCCTGCTGGCGGTGGCGCTGATCGTGGTGTTCCCGCAGGCGGGGGCGGCCTGGCTGCCGGCGGCGGCATTCCTGGGCGGGCTCGTGGCGGCCGCGGCCATTGTTCTGCTGGCCTGGAACGGTGGCAGTTCCCCCATGCGGCTCATCCTGGTGGGCATCGGCGTGTCGGCCCTCGCCAGCACGCTCACCAGCCTGATGATCACGTTCGGCGACCTTGATTCGGTGGGCCAGGCGCTGATGTGGCTGGCGGGCAGTGTCTACGGTCGCGGCTGGCAGCAGCTGGGGTTGTTGCTGCCCTGGCTGGTCCTGGTTGTGCCGTGCACCCTGGTGCTGGGTCGCGATCTCGACACGCTGAACCTGGGCGACAGCCTGGCTCAGGGACTGGGCAGCCGGGTGGAGACCATGCGCTGCCTGCTGCTGCTCTGCACCGTGGCTCTGGCGGGAGCGTCGGTGGCGACCGCCGGCACGGTGGGGTTTGTGGGCCTCATGGCCCCGCACCTCGGGCGGCACCTGGTGGGACCCTCCCACGCCGGTCTGATTCCGGTGGCCGCCCTCATCGGGGCGTGCATGGTCGAGCTCGCCGACATCGTGGGCCGCCTGGCCTTCGCCCCCATCGAACTGCCCTGCGGGCTGATCACGTCTGTGATCGGTGCGCCCTATTTCCTGTGGCTGCTGTATCGAACCCGCAACCAGTGACCCCCGGGCCGCCGCCCGATTTCAGCGTCTCCCCATGCCCTCCCAGACCACCGACCAGACAGCCCTTGCCACCCGCACGCTCACCCTGGGCTATGCCGGCACGGTGATCATCGAGGGCCTGGATCTGGACATCCCCCAGGGACGGATCACCACCCTGGTGGGGCCGAATGGCTGTGGCAAGTCGACGCTGCTGCGGGGCCTGGCGCGGTTGCTCAAACCCCAGGGGGGTGTGGTGTATCTGGATGGAGTCGCGATCGCCCGACTTCCCAGCAGGATCCTGGCCAGGCGCCTGGGCCTGCTGCCCCAGACCCCTGTGGCCCCCGAAGGGC
>JBFLKL010000296.1:0-3724 GCA_040883175.1 Synechococcaceae cyanobacterium
GCCGCGCGCCACAGCCTCCAGAAAGGCATCTCCGGCCGCTTCGATGCGGTCGTCGGGGCGATCGCCGCGGCGGCGGCGGCTCTCGGCCAGGGGCAGGTCAAGCCAGAGCGTGAGGTCGGGCTGGAGCCCCCCGGTGGCCGCCTGCTCCAATTGCTCGATGAGCTCCAGGGGCAGACCGCGGCCGTAGCCCTGGTAGGCGGCGGTCGAGCCGCAGAAGCGGTCGCTCAGCACCCAGTGGCCCGCCGCCAGGGCCGGCCGGATGATCTGCTCCACGTGCTGGGCCCGATCGGCGGCATAGAGCAGCAGCTCGGCCCGGCTCACCGGCGCCGCCTCTCCAGGGGGATGGAGCAGCAGCTGGCGCAGGGCCTGCCCCAGGGGTGTGCCGCCGGGCTCGCGGGTGACCACCACGCCGCTGCCCACAGGCAGCAGACCGCTGCCTGGCAGCCAGTGGCTGAGATACTCAAGCTGGGTGGACTTGCCGCAGCCGTCGATGCCCTCCAGCACGAGGAAGCGGCCCGGCTGCGGATCAGGCGGCACGGGGAAGCTCGGGAGACACGGAGTTCGCACGGAGACGGCTCTCCTTCAGGTCGCCCGCCTGCAGCAACAGCGCATTCACGACCACGGTGATGGAACTGAGCGCCATCAGCAGGGCGGCCAGCGGAGGACTGAGCAGCAGCCCGAACCCTGGCAGCAGCACACCGGCGGCGATCGGCAGCACGATCAGGTTGTAGCCGAAGGCCCAGGCCAGGTTCTGCCGCACCTTGGCCATTGTGCGGGCCGCGAGGATGAGAGCGCTGGCGATGCCGCTCAACCGATCGCCGAGAACAACCACATCGGCCGTGTCCTGGGCGATGGCGGTGCCGGTGCCCACGGCGATGCCGAGATCGGCGGCGGCCAGGGCAGGAGCGTCGTTGATGCCGTCACCCACCATCGCCACCGGTGCTGCCTGGCGGTGCCATCGCTGCAGGGTCCGCAGCTTCTGCTCCGGGGTCTGCTGCCAGGCGAGCTCGCCCTGCTCCAGCCCCAGCTCCCGCCCCAGATGCAGCACCGGCTGGCGCCGGTCCCCGCTCAGCAGCCCCAGCCGCAGGCCGCGGGCCCGAAGGGCAGACAGGAGGGCCGGAGCGTCGGGTCGCAGCTGGTCCTGCACCGCGATCAGTCCCACCAGCCAGCCGTCGATGGACAGGGCAAGCACGGTTGCGCCCGTGGCTTCCAGGGAACCGCGTCGCTCGCGGGCCCGCTCCATCAGTTCGGCCTGAGCACCCGCCGGCTCCCGGGTCGGTGGGCCAACGGGTGAGCAGACCCACTCCAGCTGCCCCAGCCGGCAGGCCTGGGCCTGGACGGAGCCGCTCACCCCGGCCCCGGCGACGGTGTCCCCGTCAGTGACGGGGACCGTGTTCAGGCCCCGGGCCTCGGCTTCCTGCAGCAGGGCATGGGCCAGGGGGTGGCGCGTGGAGGCTTCCAGGCTGGCCGCCAGCTGCACCAGCCGGTCCTCCGCCACCCCCGCCAGTGGGACCACCGCCGTCACCAGGGGCCGGCCGCGGGTGAGGGTGCCGGTCTTGTCGAACAGCACGGTGCGCAGCCGGGCGGCGGTCTCGATGGCGTCGCCACCACGGAACAGCAGACCAGCCCGGGCCGCCCGGCCGGTGCCGACGGTGATCGCCGTGGGGGTGGCCAGGCCGAGGGCGCAGGGGCAGGCCACCACGAGCACGGCGATGGCCAGTTGCAGGGCCAGGGACAGGGGAGTGGTGGCGCCGGCGCCGAGCAGGCCATGGCTGCCATGGATGGCCTGGTGGTGGGACATGGCCAGCACCTGGGGCCAGCGATCGGCGCCCCAAAGCCACCAGAACAGGAAGGTGGCGACCGCCAGGGCCAGGACACCCAGGGTGAAGCGTCCCGCCACCCGGTCGGCCAGGCCCTGGATCGGCGCCTTGCGGGCCTGGGCCTGCTCCACGAGGTGGATGATCCTGGCGATGGCGCTGTCGGCGCCGCTGCGGCGCACCTCCAGCAGCAGCGGACTGAGCAGGTTGAGGCTGCCTGCGGCGAGCTCCGCGCCCGGCCCCGCCTCCTGGGGCAGCGGTTCACCGGTGAGGCTGGACACATCCAGGCTGGACCTGCCCTCCAGCACCAGAGCATCGACCGGCAGGCGGTCGCCGGGCAGCACCTGAATGCGATCGCCGGGGCGCAGGCCGCCGGCACGCACCTGGCGCGGGGGACCGTCGTCCATCACCAGCAGGGCGTTGTCGGGCTGGAGGGCGGCGAGCTGCTCGAGGGCCAGGCCGGTGCGGAAGCGGGCCCGCTCCTCGATGAAGCGGCCCAGCAGCACGAAGCCCAGCAGCATCACCGGCTCGTTGAAGAAGCAGGGCAGGCCGCTGGCCGGCCACACCAGGCCCACCAGGCTGGCGGTGTAGGCGCTGACAACTCCCAGGCTGATCAGACTGTCCATGCTGGGCATGCCGGCGACGGCGGACCGCACGCCGGCCACCAGGATCGGGCGGCCGGGACCGGCGAGCGCCAGGCTGGCGATCAGGGCGTGGAACCAGAGGGGACCGGGGCGGGATCCCAGGTGCCCCAGCGCCGACACCAGCAGCAGGGCCAGGGCCACCATCAGCTGCCGCCAGCTGTGCCACCAACTGCGCTGCTGCCGCCGCACGCGGGAGCCGGAGGCCGACAGCCCCGCGTCCCGAAGCGAGGCCTGGAAGCCGAGCCCGGCCAGTGCCGCCTGCAGGGGCGAGGCCAGCTCCTCGGGGTCAGCGGCGGCGGGCAGAGCGGAATCGAGCTCCACCCAGGCGGTGCGGGTGAGCAGGTTGACACTCACCTGGCGCACCCCCGGCTGGGAGCGCAGCCGTTGCTCCACCGCCCGCACACAGCCGCCGCATTTCATGCCGTCGATCGAGAGGAGGAGGGGCTCGAGCGGCAGGGGGTCAGGCTGCAGCGCCGTCGATGGCACCGACGCAGTCGGTAGCGGAGCGGGCAGGAGCTGCTCGGGCGGGAGCTGCTCAGCCAAGGCGCGGTCGGCACGACATGGCACTCAACCTAGGTGGATCGGCGAGGATGGGCCACTCTCCACGCTTGCCAGGTCCGCCGGTGCCCCGCTCCCAGCGCAACGACAACTTCATCGACAAGAGCTTCACGGTGATGGCCGACCTGATCCTCAAGGTGCTGCCCACCAACCGGCGGGCCAAGGAGGCCTTCGCCTACTACCGCGACGGCATGAGTGCCCAGGCCGACGGCGAATACGCCGAAGCCCTTGAAAACTATGAGGAGGCCCTCAAGCTCGAGGACGACCCCAACGACAAGGCCTTCATCCTCTACAACATGGCCCTGGTCTTCGCCAGCAACGGCGAGCACGCCCGGGCTCTCGACTACTACAGCCAGGCCCTGGATCTGAACAGCAAGATGCCCCAGGCCCTCAACAACATGGCGGTGATCCACCACCACCTGGGCTCGCTGGCCGAAGAACGCGGCGACGCCGATGAGGCCGATCGCTGCTACGACCGGGCTGCCGACTGCTGGGCCAAGGCCATCCGCCTGGCGCCGAACAACTACATCGAAGCACAGAACTGGCTGAAGACCAGCGGTCGCGGCAACGTGGACGTGTATTTCTGAAGCGCCTGCCGCTCAGTCCTTCCCTTCGGCCGGATCCACCCCCAGCGCCGCCACGAGGGCCTCGGCCACGGTGGCTGCCTCGAGCAGCTGGACCCCGGCTGCAGCGGCCGTGGCCCCC
>JBFLKL010000297.1:0-4551 GCA_040883175.1 Synechococcaceae cyanobacterium
AGGCGGCCGTCGGGCTGGAGCGGACGGGGCAGGGACGTGGCCGGGGCTGGCGCCTGACCGGCAGCGCCGGCACCACCCTGGAGGCCCCCTGGCTGGTCGTCTGCGCCGGCGTGGCCACCACAGCGCTGCTGGAACGGCTGGGTCACACCCTGCCGATGGAGCCGGTGCTGGGTCAGGCACTCGAGCTGGAGCTGGACGGCGAGCCGGACTGGAGCGCGCCAGACAGTGACTGGCCAGGGGTGGTGGCCTGGCGCGGCATCAACCTGGTGCCACGGCCCGACCTGCCCGGCGGCCGGCGGCTGTGGCTGGGAGCGACCCTGGAAAGCGGCCGCAGCGCCGATCCAGAAGCCCTGGCATGGCTGCGGGGCTGGGCACATGCAGGCCTCGACTGGCTCACACGCGCCGCCGTGGTGCGCCACTGGCAGGGCGAGCGCTGCCGGCCCTGTGCGCAGCCCGCGCCCGTGCTCGAGGTGCTGGAGCCTGGTCTGCTGGTGGCCAGCGGTCACTACCGCAACGGCGTGCTGCTGGCGCCGGCCTCGGCGGAATGGGTGGCCCGGCAGGTCGAAGCCGATCCAGGCCCATGAAAAAGCCCCCTGGCGGGGGCTGGTGAGGATCGGCCTGCGGCGATCGGGGTCACTTGCTCTCGGTGAATTCGGCGTCGATCACATCGTCACTGCCGGCGCCGCTGCCGGCCTGACCACCGGGAGCGGGTCCACCGGTGGCGCCGGCGGCGGCATCCGCCCCGGCCGCCTGCTGGTACACCGCGGCACCGGCGGCATAGAGAGCCTGCTGGAGGGTCTCAAGCTCGCTCTTGATGGTGTCGAAGTCCTCCTTCTCCAGGGCCTCCTTGAGCTTGGCGCTGGAGGCCTCCACCTTGGCCTTGTCCTCCGCGCCCACCTTGTCGCCCAGTTCACCGAGCTGTTTGTCGGCCTGATAGATGAGCGTTTCAGCCTGGTTCTTGAGGTCGATGCGCTCGCGCTTCTCCTTGTCGGAGGCGGCGTTGGCCTCGGCGTCCTTCACCATCTTCTCCACCTCGGTTTCGCTGAGGGTGGAGGCGCCGGTGATCGAGATGCTCTGCTCCTTGCCGCTGCCCTTGTCCTTGGCGGTGACGCTGAGGATGCCGTTGGCGTCGATGTCGAAGGTGACCTCGATCTGGGGCACGCCGCGGGGAGCCGGCGGGATCCCGTCGAGGCGGAAGGTGCCCAGCGACTTGTTGTCGCTGGCCATCTCGCGCTCGCCCTGGAGCACGTGGATCTCCACGTTGGTCTGGCCATCCACGGCCGTGGAATACACCTCGGTCTTCTTGGTGGGGATGGTGGTGTTGCGGGTGATCATCTTGGTCATCACACCGCCCAGGGTCTCCACGCCCAGCGACAGCGGGGTGACATCCAGCAGCAGGATGTCCTTCACCTCACCGGCGAGCACACCGCCCTGGATGGCGGCGCCGACGGCCACCACCTCGTCGGGGTTGACGGTCTGGTTGGGGTCCTTGCCGGTGAGGCGCTTGACAAGCTCCAGCACCGCGGGGATGCGGGTGGAGCCACCCACCATCACCACTTCGTCGAGCTCGGAGGCGGCGAGCTTGGCGTCCTTGAGAGCCTGCTCCACAGGCACGCGGCAGCGATCGATCAGCCTGGAGGCGAGCTCCTCGAACTTCGCCCGGGTGAGGGTCAGATCGAGGTGCTTGGGACCCTCGGGCGTCGCCGTGATGAAGGGCAGGTTGATCTCGCTCTGGGTGGCGCTGGACAGCTCGATCTTGGCCTTCTCGGCGGCCTCGGTGAGGCGCTGCAGGGCCTGCTTGTCCTGACGCAGATCGATGCCTTCGTTGGCCTTGAAGCTGTCGGCCAGGTGGTCGACGATCACCTTGTCGAAGTCGTCGCCGCCCAGGTGGGTGTCACCGGAGGTGGAGAGCACCTCGAACACGCCGTCGCCCACCTCCAGCACCGACACGTCGAAGGTGCCGCCACCCAGGTCGAACACCAGGATGCGCTCGTTGCTCTTCTTGTCAAGGCCGTAGGCCAGCGCGGCGGCGGTGGGCTCGTTGATGATGCGCAGCACCTCGAGGCCCGCGATCTTGCCGGCGTCCTTGGTGGCCTGACGCTGGGAATCGTTGAAGTAGGCGGGCACGGTGATCACCGCCTGGGTGACGCTCTCGCCGAGATACTTGCCGGCATCCTCAGCCAGCTTGCGCAGCACCTGGGCGCTCACCTCCTCCGGGGCGAACTGCTTGTTGAGCACCGGGCACTTCACCTTGACGTTGGCGCCGGACTTCTCAACCGCATAACTGACTTCCTTCGATTCTTCGTTCACCTCGTCGACGCGGCGGCCGATGAAGCGCTTCACGGAATAGAACGTGTTCTCGGGGTTCATCACCGCCTGGCGCTTGGCGATCTGCCCCACCAGCTGGTCCTGGTTCTTGGTGTAGGCCACCACCGACGGGGTCGTGCGGAACCCTTCGGCGTTGGCGATCACCGTGGGCTTGCCGCCCTCCATCACGGCCACGCAACTGTTCGTGGTTCCGAGATCAATGCCAACAACCTTACCCATGGGTTCCCACCTCCTCGTGGTCACAGAGATTTGATGTGTGCATCCTCAGCAGCGGGGCCCTTCCGGGGCGAGGTGTGGTTCCCGAACAGCTGCCGTACCGAGGCCTACGGTTCGGCCCTGCCACGCCGCACCGCCATGGGTCCGCCGATCACCGCCGCCACGGCCCTGGTGGGCGTGCTGGGGGATCCGGTGCGCCACTCGCTGTCACCGGTGATGCACAACGCCGCCCTGGCCGCCCTGGGGCTCGACTGGGTGTATCTGGCCCTGCCGGCCCCGGCCGACCGGCTGGCGGTGGTGGTGGAGGGGCTGGCGGCGGTGGGCTGCCGGGGGCTCAACGTGACCATCCCCCACAAGCAGGCGGTGGCGGGACTCTGCCGGGAGCTCAGCCCCCTGGCCGCCCGGCTGGGGGCGGTGAACACCCTGGTGCCCCATGTCGAGGGGGGCTGGCTGGGCACCAACACCGACGTGGAGGGCTTCCTGGCGCCCCTGCGCAGCGGCGGCCGCAGCAGCTGGAACGAGCGCCGGGCGGTGGTGCTGGGCTGCGGCGGCAGCGCCAGGGCGGTGGTGGCGGGCCTGGTGGAACTGGGGCTGGGGACGATCGCCGTGGCCGGACGCCGCAGCGGGGCCGTGGGGACGTTCGTGGCCAGCTGCCGCGGCTGGGCCCCGCAGCTGCGGGGGCTGGAAGGCCCGGAGCTCGATGACGCCCTGACCGGGGCCTCCCTGGTGGTGAACACCACCCCGGTGGGCATGGCCACTGCCGGCGACCCGGGTGCCGCCGAGCGCTGCCCGCTGAGCGCCGGCCAGCTCGATGCCCTGCCGAGCGGCGCCACCGTGTACGACCTGATCTACACGCCACGGCCCACGGCACTGCTGCGGGCCGCGGGCGAGCGGGGCTGCCATGGCCTCGATGGCCTGGAGATGCTGGTGCAGCAGGGTGCCGCCGCCCTGCGCCAGTGGAGCGGCCACCGCGAGGTACCGGTGGCGGCCATGCGCGCCGCCGCCGAGGCCGCCCTGGCCGGCTGAGCGCGGCCGCCGCCATCACTAGCCTGAACCGCAGTGACTGCGGCAGCGATGCAAGGCCCCCCGATCTGGCAGCGCCTGCTGGCTGCCCTCGCCTACCTGCTGCCCTGGAGCGATGCCCTGGGCTTCGGCCGCAGCCTGTTCGCCCTGTTCCCGCCTCTCCAGTGGCTGAGCCTGCCGGCCCTGCCGCTGCTGGTGCTGCAGCAGTCGGTGCCCTTCGGGGGCTTCGTGCTGTTCCTGGTGCTGTTCCTGGCGGTGGTGCGCAACGGCCGGGTGCCCTACCTGATCCGCTTCAACGTGCTGCAGGCCATCCTGATCGACATCCTGCTGATCCTGCTGACGCTGGCCTTCAGCGTGCTGCTGGCGCCACTGGCCGGCGGTTTCGCCCTGCGCACCCTCAGCAACACGGTGTTCCTCGGGGCCCTGCTGCTGGTGACCTTCGGGGTGGTGCAGAGCCTGCGCGGCCAGGAGGCCGACATTCCCAGCCTCTCCCAGGCGGTGCGCATGCAGCTCTACTGAGGGCCGCTGGGGCTGGCCTGGCCCTGGGATAAGTTGGTCGATCCGTCGCTGATGGGTCCAGCCCATCGGCCCCTACGACAGGCGACCATGACGCAGCCCTACTACGAAACGATGTACATCCTCCGTCCGGACATTCCGGAGGAGGAGGTGGAGACCCACATCACCCGCTACCGCGATCTGGTGGTCGAAGCCGGCGGTGAGGTGCTCGATTGTCAGATGCGCGGCAAGCGTCGCCTGGCCTATCCGATCGCCAAGCACCGGGAAGGCATCTACGTGCAGCTCAACCACGACGGAGACGGCCAGCAGGTCGCCCCCCTGGAGCGGGCGATGCGGCTCTCGGAGGACGTGATCCGGTATCTCACCGTCAAGCAGGAGGGCCCGATGCCCCCTCCTCGCAGCGTGCCCGCCGGTGTCAGCGGCGCGGCCGAAGATCAGACTGAGCCAGCCTGAGTCGGCCTCCGCCAC
>JBFLKL010000298.1:0-3377 GCA_040883175.1 Synechococcaceae cyanobacterium
AATCGCCGTGTCCCCAGTTCAAATCTGGGTCCTGGCATTCTCAGCAGTCAGCATGTCGGCCGCAGGCACGGCTCTGCCTCCGGTCTCAGCTTGGTCGGTGGCAGGATTCCCTGGCTGGATCTCGTTCCAGTGGCTGCCCTCCACTCCCTGACCGCATGCGTGAGCTGCCGGTGACCCCCACCCCGCGGACCCCCGCCCCGCCCCTGGCCGGGCAGCAGTACAACAACGCCGACAGCTTCGCCCAGGCCTTCGACGAGGCCTGGTGGGGGCATGAGCAGCAGCACCCCGATCACGGTCTCGGGCGGGAGCGCAAACGGGCACTGATCCTGCAGGCCCTGGCAGATCACCCATTCCGGCGCAGTCAACCCGAACTGGCCGAGCAGGTGGCGGCCTTCCGGCTCCGTCTGCTGGGCCTCTAGCGCCGGGCTCCCCGCCTTGCCCCTACGTCACCCGACCCACCCCCATGGCCCGATGGACAGCTCCCTGAGCCGGCTGGTATGCCTGCTGAGCGGCGGTTTCAGCAACCAGCAGCAGGCTTTCGACAATCCTCCCCTCTACGCCCACATCCTGGTGAAGATGAGGCCCCTGCCCCAGTTGTCAGCGGGCTCCCTGCTGCTCGAGCAGAGTTATGCCATCAATCCCGCCGCCCCCTACCGGATCCGCGTGTTGCGTCCGGAGCGCCAGGGTGATGCCCTGATCATCCACAACCAGGCGGTGATCGACGAGCAACGGTTCTGGGGAGCCGTGGACGACGGCGAGCGCCGCTCCCGGATCCAGGCCAGCGATCTACGCCCCCTTGAGGGCTGTTCCTACCTGGTCCGGGAAGAGGGGGAAGGATTCATCGGCGAAGTCGAACCCGGATGCCGCTGCCTGGTGGAACGCAAGGGCACGACAACCTACCTAGTGAGCCGACTGGAACTGGATGCTCACGGCATGCGCACCATTGATACGGGACACGACCCCACCAGCCACGAACAGGTGTGGGGTTCCCTGGCGGGGCCCTTCGAGTTCAGCCGCACCCACGACTACAGCGACGAGATTCCGGCTGCCTGGCACGCCGCCTTCAGGCCGTGAGGAACCCTGGGGGCGGCTCTGCTTGCCGCTCCGCACCCTCTGCGCCGATCTCGAGTTCGTCCAGAAAGCGCTGCTCCGGCTCCTCGGGGAAGGGGCCATCGATGTCCTCCACAGCGCCGGAGCCACCCACCACGCTGAGATGATCGCTGGCTGCGGAGGCGCTGACCACGCTCAGCACGGACTCGATGCGCACCAGGCGCGCCTCGGTGACGTCAAGACGCCCCTGCGCCTCGACGGAAGCGGCTGAGCCCCGCGGCTCCCGCTCCACAAGCACCTTCAGGCATTGTTCCTGGTCCGCGATCCGGTCCTCCAGCTCGAGCAGGCGGTAGGTGATCGTTTCCACCACTTCCGAGAGCCTCTGCAGCTGTTCGGCCAGACGCTGGCCGGGCTCCGAGGGGTGGGGAACCGACTGCCCTTCCGGCGGCTGGCTTGGCGGCTGAGAAGACATCGCTGGCCAGAACCGGCGGTGGATCGAGACGCCCCAGGAGAGCGTCTGAGTTGGCACCGATGGTATCGATCCTGCACCGGCACGCCAGAGGCCCGAGGGGCGAGTTTGTAACGATTCCGGAAAGCCTGTGAAGCGGCACAACCAGGCCCATAGGATCCACTCTGAAAACCGGCAGTCGTGAGGCCTTCGTCTCAAGGCAGCCCTTCGCCTCAAGGCTGCCCTAGGCCGTCAGGCTACCGGGGAGCCAAGCTCCGCTACACCAGCTCCACTTTCGACAGTTCTGCATCCACCAGCTCTGTTCCAGGGAGTTGCTCAGCGCTGCGCGGCTCATCGCAGCGGCTCCACCCCTCTCGCCCGTCCCAGCAAGTTCATGACCCTCGCCAACGCTGCCTATCTGGGCATTGAGCGTTTCGCCAACGATCGCACCAAGGAAAACTGGACGAACGCCACTGAAAACGACAAGGCAGTTCTCATTCGCGCTGTCTATCGACAGGTGCTCGGAAATCAGTACGTCATGAAGAGCGAGCGCCTGGAAGGGCCGGAGTCGCTGTTCAAACGCGGCTACCTCAGCGTCAGGGAGTTCGTTCGACAGGTGGCCAAGAGCGGCCTGTACAAGCAGAAGTTCTTCGAGAACTGCAATCCCTACAGGTTCATTGAGCTGAACTTCAAGCACCTGCTGGGTCGGGCACCGCAGAACAAAGCAGAGATGCTGGCGCACTTCACGATTCTTCAGGAGCAGGGGTACGACGCCGAGATCGACTCCTACATCGACAGCGCAGAATATCAGGATCGCTTCGGCGAGGAAGTCGTGCCCTTCCTGCATGGTTTCAATTACAACGCTGGCCAGCAGGGACTGCAGTTCTCGTACATGCTCCAGCTCACCCGCGGGGTGGGTGCGTCCGTGCGCGGCGACCTTCTCAAGACCCAGTCGCGCCTCAACCCGGCGGTTCACTCCGAGCAACCCCTGCCTGTGGTCAGCCCCAATGCCAAGGGTTCCGTCTTCCGCAAGGTGGCCAGCGACGGCGTCACACGTCAAGGCGTCGGGTCCGGCGAGGAGGGGCGCACCTTCCGGGTGGAGATCACCGGCTTCAACAACTACCGGCTGCACAAGCGCAGCAATCGGGTGCGTTTCATCCCTTTCAACAAACTTCTGCAATACCAGCAGCAGATTCAGCGTGAGGGTGGTCGGATCGCCAGCATCACTCCCGTGAACTGACGCACCACGGTCGTTTCCACCATTCCCTTTCTTCGCACTTCGCTTCTCCAGCCATGAAGGTTTCTGCAGCCACCCGCGGCACCAGCTTCAGCAGCAGCCGCCAGGTCACCTTCACCGTGACGGGCCTGGCCAACAACGACTATTCCCGCACGGCTGATATGGTCATGAACGTCCCCTACACCCGCATGAATGAGGCCATGCGCACGGTGCAGCGGATGGGCGGCCGGATCACCGGCGTTGTGGTGAATGGTGGGGATCTTGCCTCCGCCAAGGTGGCACCAGCCCGGAAGAAACCAACGGCGAAGGTTGACTGAAACGAACCAGCACCACCAGGACCACCTGGACATTTCCTCACGGCCCCGTACGGGGCCTTTTTGCTGTCTGCCGTGGCATCTCCCGCCGTAGCGGGGGTGACCGTTTGTAAACCAGTCCGCTTCCACCAGGCCTTCCCCACCAACAATGGTTCCGTCAAGTTGACGAGTACCTGGCGCAGCGGGCTTGCCCGCCAGCTGTCACTGGGTCAAGCCAACCTGGCCCCGTACCACCCTCCCCGACACCCCGTCGAGAACAGGAGCTCCTCAATGTTCGACGCCTTCACCAAGGTCGTTGCCCAGGCTGATGCCCGCGGCGAATTCATCA
>JBFLKL010000299.1:0-3069 GCA_040883175.1 Synechococcaceae cyanobacterium
ACATGGAGCAGCTCAGGCGCGCTGAGCTGTTCAACGGCCGCGCCGCCATGCTCGGTCTGGTGATCGGCGTGGTGGTGGAAGGCCTCACGGGCTTCGGCATTGCCCACCAGATCGGCCTGGGGCCCCTGGTGGACGGCTACGCCGCCTGCCGCACCCAGTTCCTGCCCTTCTGCTTCTGAACCCCGCGGACGCTTGACGTTCATCACCCCCGGGCCCGGCCTGGGGGGCTTGTGACGGCGTGGTGTTTTGGCCCAACACCTCGCATCAACTTGCATCGGCGATCTCATGACGTCGGCATGGGTTCGCCAGCTGCTTTCCAACCGTCGATGCTGGGTGGAAATCCAATGGCGAGGTGGCGGCCCCCAACTGCAGAGCCATCACGCCCATCGCCGAGCGATAGCCCGTGGAGCAATACATAATAACTTTCTTCTCGGGATGACGCTGCAGCAGGCACTCCCAGAAGCGAACGCGCCAGCGGCTGAGGTCACTGAGCTCTCGGCTGCTGCGCAGCTGCTGCTGCACCTGACGTTCCCAGCCGTTCGGCTTGGCCATCACCTCGAACAGAGGAGCGACCGGTGAGGTGCCGATAGGAACGGCCCTCAGTTCCACCGCGAAGAATGCGAACGGATCCAGCGTGTGTTCGTTGAGCCAGTGGATTGCCGCAAGGTGAGGCTCGCGGAAGTCGCTGGCGATCCACACCACGCACTGGGCCTCAACCGGCGCTTCATGTCACGGCAAGACTTGTCTGGTTGATTCGCGACAACCCAGGCACAGCACGGCTCAGAACACCCATCTGAACCGACACATGACTGACTCACGATCCGAGCGCTTTCTTGAGGCGCAGTTAGAGCGTGCTGAAGATGACCGCTTGGAGCAGGCACTTGAAGCTCGTTTCGAGCGGGCAATGGATGCCGCAGCAGAGCGAGCCTGGGAGGCAAACTACGGCTGAACAGGCTATTGGAAGCCGTGGCCATGGGCTGCGGCTTCCTTCCTCCGTGCACGAGTGAGTGAGCACATAGCTCAGCGGCCTGCAGTACCGAGCGGACATAAGCCACGATAACCGTCCGGGTAAAGCTGCCTGCTCTTTCACCCCCCAGTGGCGGCCATCAGCAGAGCCAGCTCTGGTCCATCTGATCGTGGGATTTCCTGCGATGGCAGCGCCCACCAGCTGCATGACTTCTTCCCCTTGCGGTGCTGTGTGCCATGCAGCTCCGCGGCTTACTGCAGGGCTTCGATCTACTGCGAACTGTGGACTGGATGTTTCTCGCACATGATGGTGGAGTCTTCCCCTGCTCTTCCTATCTCTTTGGGTGTTGGCCTGCCGGCGCTCAGGAGGGCAGGGGCAATGGTGGTGATACGCCTCAAAGCCTCCCCAAAGCCGCATCCAACCCCTCAGTGACCGCCGCCAGGAAGGGCAGATCGAGCGTGTCGATCGTGTCGCTCATGCAGTGGTAGTTGGGGTTCCGCATAAACGAGGTGTCGGTGACCATCACCGCGTCGTAGCCCGCGTCCCAGAAAGGGCTGTGATCGGACAGGCGCACATCGGGCAGGAGCCTGCCGGAGATGGGCACCGGCAGCACCCTGGTTTTCACGTGCTGGCCCATGGCACCGGCCAGCTGGGGGAGGGTGAGTGCAGCAGCGGCATTGCCCACCACGGCGATGAAATCGCCGGCATCGCCGTAGATCCGCCGCATCGCCGCCAGCGGGTAGTCCTGGCTGGGGCCGGTGTAGCCGAGCATCTCCAGGCTCACCATCAGCCGCAGCGTCTGGCCAGCCTGCCGCAGGTCTCGGGCCAGGGCCTTGCTGCCCAGCATTCCCCACTCCTCCTGGTCAAAGGCCACCAGCCACACCGGCCGCCGCCGCGGTGACTGGTTCCAGCGGCGGGCCAGCTCCAGCAGGGCGGCCACCCCTGTGGCGTTGTCGTCGGCGCCCACCAGCAGCGGGTCGAGCCTGGGCTGTTGGCCCAGGAGGCGCAGGATCAGGTTTGTCCCGGCCTCGCTGCCCTCCTGGAAGGGGTGCTCCTGCACTGGACCCAGGGCCGCGAAATGTTCGTGGAGGTAGGCGCGGACGCTCATCAGCCCCGGGCGGTTCCAGTGGAGATGGCGGGGCCGGGCGACCTGCTTGAGGTGGGCGAGAACGCGCTGCTGGAGGTCGGTAGTCGCGAGATGAAAGCGGGGCCAGGCGAGCCGCTGCAGTGAGCCGCCGGGCTGCAGCGTGGTGCTGCGGGCCTCGACATGGTGCAGTTGCAGGCCCGGCCTGCGGACGCTGACCAGCTTCCTTGCCCGCCGCTAGAGATGAATGCGATGGAGCCAACGGATGCGAACGATGAAGAAAGCCCTGATTGCTTCGGGATGCCTGATCGCTCTGGCCACCTTCGCGCCGATCAATCCCTCCTGGGCGCAGCGGTCTTCCAAGGTTCAGTTTCAGCCGGGCAACTACGGCACGATGGTAAGCGGCACCATCACGGGCAGGGAGTATATCGACTACAAGCTCACCGCCAGGCAAGGCCAGAAAATGTTCGCTGAGTTGACCGTCAGCGGCACGAATGGCAATGGATCTGTGTATTTCAACATCCTGCCGCCTGGCAGTACTGGTGAAGCGATCTACATCGGCCATATGGACACCGACAAGACGGCCATCGTTGACCTGCCTGACTCAGGCACCTACACCCTGCGGGTGTATCTGATGGGAAACGACAAAGACGCAGGTAAGACCGTGGGCTTCAACCTGGATCTCTCCATCCAGTGAGCTGGCTGAAGAGATCCGTTCGGAAAACTCAGAACCGGGGCGCCCTGCGGGCGCTCAGCAGCAGCAACCACCAGGGCACCCGCAGGTCGGGAATCCATCGCGCCCGTCCTGCCAGCGCAGGGGCCACCACCGGCAGCACGGCCCGCAACGAGCGCAGAGAGGCCGGCCGCCGGCCCTCCGCATCCACCACCCCGTAGGCGGCGGCGAGTTCCGCCACGATCCCCACCGTCCCGGATCGACGCAGCAGATCGGGGTCGGCAGCCAGGCGGTCGCAGGCCGCCTTGCCCGCCCCATAGGCCACGTTGAACAGGGGGAACAGAC
>JBFLKL010000048.1:0-4348 GCA_040883175.1 Synechococcaceae cyanobacterium
CGATGGCCCCAGCGATGGCCGGCGGCTGCTGGTGCGCTTCGAGCCCGGCGTGCTCAGCGAGGCCCTGGCCCAGATCCACGCCCGCCTGGGGGCGGCGAACCCTGCCAGTGCCGAGCGGCTGGAGGAGGCGATGCGCAGGCTGGGATCCCTGCAGAGTGATCCGGACGTGGGCCTGCGGTTCTGGCCGCGGCTGGCCGACCGGCTGGCGGCCATGGCCCCGAGCGTGACCCTGCAACCCCTGCTGCAGCGCAGCCACGGCGACACCGACGGCGGTGTGAGCGGCGAGCTGGCGCTGCTCGAGGCACTCACCCATGAGGTGCGCACGCCGCTGGCCACGATCCGTACCCTGATCCGCTCGCTGCTGCGCCGGCACGATCTCTCGGCGGTGGTGCGGCAGCGGCTCGAGCACATCGATGGGGAATGCAGCGAGCAGATCGATCGCTTCGGGCTGATCTTTCTGGCTGCGGAACTGCAGAAGCGCCCAGGCAGCGCCGGCCACGGCAGTGCCGCGGAGCAGGACCTGGCGCGCACCGATCTCAGCCAGCTGCTGAGACAGCTGGAGCCCCTGTGGCAGCGGCAGCTGGCCCGGCGGGGCCTGCAGCTGCAACTGGCGATCAGTACCGACCTGCCACCGGTACTCAGTGACCCGGCCCGGCTGGAAACGATGCTGGGTGGACTGATCGACCGCTTCACACGCTCCATGCCCACAGGCAGCACGGTGCGGCTCCGGCTGCAGGCGGCCGGACCGCGGCTGAAGCTGCAGCTGGACACGGCCAATGGCGGCAGCCGGGCAGCCAGCGACGGCAGCGCTGAGGCCGATTCAGTGCGGGCGGTGGGCCCGGTGCTGAGCTGGAATCCCACCACCGGCAGCCTGCAGCTCAGCCGCCAGGCCACCCAGCGCCTGTTCCAGCGCCTCGGCGGACGGCTCACCGAACGGGGCGGCAACGGCCTGACGGTGTTCTTCCCGATTTGTTGACGGGTGTGAAGACTGCCGGGCGGGGCAGGAATGGCCCAAAACCACGGTGCTAGCTTCCCGCTGAACCAGTCTGCCGACACCTGAATTAGCCATGACAGCAACGGCGCTCAGCGGTCAACTCCCCAAGTACATCGGCAGCACGGGTGGTCTGCTGAATTCCGCCGAAACCGAGGAGAAATACGCCATCACCTGGAGCAGCCCGAAGACCCAGGTCTTCGAGCTGCCCACGGGCGGCGCCGCCGAGATGAACGAGGGCGAAAACATCATGTATTTCGCCCGCAAAGAGCAATGCCTGGCGCTCGGCACTCAGCTGCGCACCCGCTTCAAGCCACGGATCGAAGACTACAAAATCTACCGGATCTACCCCGGCGGGGATACCGAGTATCTGCACCCCAAAGATGGTGTCTTCCCCGAAAAGGTCAATGAGGGACGTCCGATGGTGGGCCACACCCCCCGCAGCATCGGCGCCAATCCCAATCCCTCCAATCTCAAGTTCAGCGGCAGAAACACCTACGACGCCTGATCGAGATCTCCACGGCCAGCAACCCGGGGCCCAGAGGCCCCGGTTTTTTTATGGGTTCGGTGAGGTTCATGGACCCGGTGGCGGAGGCGGTCCCGCTGCCAGCGATCGGGCCGCGACCGTCGCCTGCATCGCCGCTGGATCCTGGGCTGAACGCCATCATGCAAAGCACCGACACAGGCCTCATGGCAACCCTCGCGAGCCACAGATCCTTCCGACCGCACCACCGGCCCCGGCAGGATTCGGGCCGCAGGTTCCAGCCTCCGCTTCCGCTCTCCTGCCGCGAAGTCCAACAGCCTGAACAGGACAGCCACGATCCGACGCCCCAGCGGATCATTGCCTCGCACCGCCGCTGCGCTTCCAAGGTGGCCGGCTACGAGCCCACGCTTCCGCGGCCATGAAGGGGCGCGCTGCCGCGAGAGGGAACCGCCCGGCGGCGCCTATAAAGGCAGAGCCTGCTGCGCCGCCCGTGGATACCGGAGTCCTGGACCAGGCCTTCCGCGATCAGGTGACAGCCGGTCGCACCTTCATACCCCTCTGGAAACGCTGGCCCGCGGATCTGGAAACCCCACTCACCACCTGGCTGAAGGTGGGCGCAGGACACGATCACGGCGTGCTGCTGGAGTCGGTGGAGGGCGGCGAGCGCATCGGCCGCTGGAGTTTTGTGGTGAGCGATCCGCTCTGGACTCTCACCAGTCGCGGCGACACCAGCGAACGGCAGTGGCGCGATGGCCGGCGGGATCTCCTCAGCGGCAATCCCCTGGAGCTGTTGCAGACCTGCCTGGCTACCCTGAGCAGCGTGCCGGTGCCGGGACTGCCGCCGGTGGGACAGCTGTTCGGATTCTGGGGCTACGAACTGATCCACTGGATCGAGCCCAGCGTGCCCGTGCACCCCTCCACCGACGCCGCCCCCCCGGATGGCTGCTGGATGCTGGCCGACAGCCTGCTCGTGTTCGACCAGGTGAAGCGCCAGATCACGGCGGTGGCGTACGCAGACCTCAGCCGCGGCGACGATCCGGAGACCGCCCACGCCGCGGCCAGCGAGCGGATCCGCCGACTTGAGGCCCGCATGCACCAACCCCTGCCGCCGGGGGTGGCCCCACTGGAGTGGCACGACGCCACGCCTGCGGCCATCGCCGAGCGACTGCGGCCGGTGAGCAACCGCCAACAGGCCGACTACGAGGCGGCGGTGGTGCGAGCCCGCGAGCACATCGCCGCGGGCGACGTGTTCCAGCTGGTGCTCAGCCAGCGGCTGGAGACCAGCATCGAACGCGACCCCTTCGAGCTCTACCGGAGCCTGCGGATGGTCAACCCCTCCCCGTACATGGCCTTCTTCAACTTCGGCGGCTGGTACCTGATCGGCTCGAGCCCCGAGGTGATGGTGAAGGCCGAACCGATCGCCGGCAGCGATCAGGTGAAGGCCTCGCTTCGGCCGATCGCCGGCACCCGCCCCCGCGGCGTCGACGAGGCCGAGGACCGGGCCCTGGAGGAGGAGCTGCTGGCCGACCCGAAGGAACGGGCCGAGCACGTGATGCTGGTGGACCTGGGCCGCAACGACCTGGGCCGGGTCTGCCGGCCGGGCAGCGTGCAGGTCACAGACCTGATGGCGATCGAGCGCTACTCCCACGTGATGCACATCGTCAGCCAGGTGGAGGGCGTGCTGGCCGAGGGCAGGAGCGTGTGGGATCTGCTGATGGCCGCCTTTCCCGCCGGCACGGTGAGCGGTGCACCCAAGATCCGGGCGATGCAGCTGATCCACGATCTCGAACCCGATGCCCGCGGGCCCTATTCGGGGGTGTACGGAGCCGTGGACCTGGCCGGCGCCCTCAACACCGCCATCACCATCCGCACGATGGTGGTGCTGCCCGCCGGGCCGGGCCGCTGGCGGGTGCAGGTGCAGGCCGGCGCCGGCGTGGTCGCCGATTCCAGGCCGGAGGCCGAGTACCGCGAAACCCTCAACAAGGCCCGCGGCATGCTCAAGGCCCTGGCCTGCCTGCAGTGAAATCGCCTTCGATGGCTTGCCGCCGCCTGCTCAAGGGCTTCGAGGTGGAACTGTTCACCGGTCGCCCCGACGGCACGGTCGTGGGTTGCAGCCCCGAGGTGGTGGCGGAGCTGGAGGGGTTCGTGATCGAGCCCGACCACCGCAACCTGGAATACATCACACCGCCGGAGGCCGACTACGGCCGTCAGCTGGAGCTGCTGCTGGAACCCCGCCGCCGCCTGCGGCCCTGGCTGACGGCGCGGGGACTGACGCTGCTGCCCGGCAGCACCCTGAGCCTCGGCGACAGTTCCCGCTTCGAGCGCTCCGATCCCGATCACCCCTATCACGCCTACATCGAGGCCACCTACGGCACCCGGGTGGTCACCGCCAGCGTGCACATCAACCTGGGCCTCACCCCCGGCACCGCCTTCGAGGGGCAGCAGGCCCTGTTCGCGGGCCTGCGTGTGCTGCGCTGCGAGGCGGCCCTGCTGCTGGCACTGAGTGCCAGTTCCCCCTTCCTGGACGGGCAGGTCACCGGCGCCCATTCCCAGCGCTGGCTGCAGTTCCCGCTCACCCCGGCCGAAGTGCCGCTGTTCTCCGACCACCGGCACTACGCGGGCTGGATGCAGGAGCAGCTGGCCGTGGGGCGGATGCAGAACGTGCGGCATCTGTGGACATCGGTGCGCCCCAACGGCGACAACCGTCCCCACGACCTCAACCGGCTGGAGATCCGCATCTGTGATCTGGTGAGTGATCCGCAACTGCTGCTGGCGATCACCGCCTACGCCGAACTGCGTCTGCTGCAGCTGCTGCAGGCGCCGGATCGCTGGGATCCCCTGCAGGCCAGTGCCCTGAGCGCGGTGGAACTGGC
>JBFLKL010000300.1:0-7112 GCA_040883175.1 Synechococcaceae cyanobacterium
GCCACCGCATGGGCTTCATCAAGCTTGCAGCCCCTGTGAGCCACGTGTGGTATCTGAAGGGGATCCCCAGTTATGTGGCGATCCTGCTCGACATGCCCCTTCGCGATGTGGAGCAGATCGTCTATTTCAACTGCTACGTGGTGCTCGATCCTGGTGATCACCAGTCACTCACCTACAAGCAGTTGCTCACCGAAGATGAGTGGCTGGAGATCGAGGACGAGATCTATGCTGAAGATTCCACCATTGAGAATGAGCCGGTGGTGGGCATCGGCGCAGAAGCCCTCAAGCAACTGCTGGAAGATCTCGACCTGACTGAAACTGCCGAGCAGCTGCGCGAAGAGATCGCCGCCAGCAAGGGGCAGAAGCGGGCCAAGCTGATCAAGCGTCTGCGCGTGATCGACAATTTCATCGCCACCAGTGCCCGGCCCGAGTGGATGGTGCTGGACGTGATCCCGGTGATCCCACCCGACCTGCGCCCGATGGTGCAACTCGATGGTGGCCGCTTCGCCACCAGCGACCTCAATGATCTCTACCGTCGCGTGATCAACCGCAACAACCGCCTGGCGCGGCTGCAGGAGATCCTGGCCCCCGAGATCATCGTGCGCAACGAGAAGCGCATGCTGCAGGAGGCCGTCGATGCCCTGATCGACAACGGCCGCCGTGGCCGCACAGTGGTGGGCGCCAACAACCGCGCCCTCAAGTCGCTGAGCGACATCATCGAGGGCAAGCAGGGTCGCTTCCGCCAGAACCTCCTCGGCAAGCGGGTCGACTACTCCGGTCGCTCCGTGATCGTGGTGGGCCCGAAGCTGAAGATGCACCAGTGCGGTCTGCCCAAGGAGATGGCGATCGAACTGTTCCAGCCCTTCGTGATCCATCGCCTGATCCGCCAGAACATCGTCAACAACATCAAGGCCGCCAAGAAGCTCATCCAGCGGGCCGATGATGAAGTCATGCAGGTGCTGCAGGAGGTGATCGAGGGACACCCGATCCTGCTCAACCGTGCCCCGACCCTGCACCGCCTGGGTATTCAGGCCTTCGAGCCCAAGCTTGTGGATGGGCGCGCCATCCAGCTGCACCCGCTGGTGTGCCCCGCTTTCAACGCCGACTTCGACGGCGACCAGATGGCTGTGCATGTGCCCCTGGCGATCGAGGCCCAGACCGAGGCCCGCATGCTGATGCTGGCCAGCAACAACATCCTCTCGCCGGCCACCGGCGAGCCGATCATCACCCCGTCCCAGGACATGGTGCTCGGTGCCTACTACCTCACGGCTGAACAGCCCGGCATGGCCAGACCTGACTTCGGTGACCGGGCCCGCACCTTCGCCGGCCTCGAGGATGTGATCGCCGCCTTCGAGGAGAAGCATCTCCGCCTCCACGACTGGATCTGGGTTCGCTTCAACGGCGAGGTGGAGTGCGACGAGGACGAGCACGAACCACAGACGCAGGAGACCCTCAGCGACGGCACCCGCATCGAGCAGTGGCTCTACCGCCGTGACCGCTTCGACGAGGACGGTGCCCTGATCAGCCGTTACCTGCTCACCACCGTGGGCCGCGTGGTGATCAACCACACGATCATCGACGCGGTGGCTGCCCCCTGATCCGGCCCAATCCTTCTGCCCACCTCCTCCGTTCCCTCAGCGCGCAGCCATGACCGCCACCCCCACCAACACCGCCAGCGCCTCCACATCCCTCTCCCGTCAGGCGCCCCCCTTCCGCAACCGGGTCATCGACAAGAAGGCCCTGCGCAACCTGGTGGCCTGGGCCTACAAGCACCATGGCACCGCCGCCACGGCCTCCATGGCCGATGAGCTCAAGAACCTGGGATTCCACTACGCCACCCAGGCTGCCGTGTCGATCTCCGTGGACGACCTGCGCATCCCCGGGGACAAGGCTGCGCTGCTGGAGGAGGCCGAGGAGCAGATCACAGCCACCGAGGAACGCTACCGGCTGGGCGAGATCACCGAGGTGGAACGTCACACCAAGGTGATCGACACCTGGACGGAAACCAACGAACGTCTCGTGATGGCGGTGCGCCGCAATTTCAACGAGAACGATCCGCTCAATTCGGTCTGGATGATGGCCAACTCCGGCGCCCGGGGCAACATGTCCCAGGTGCGCCAGCTGGTGGGGATGCGGGGCCTGATGGCCAATCCCCAGGGCGAGATCATCGACCTGCCGATTCGCACCAACTTCCGCGAGGGCCTCACCGTCACGGAATACGTGATCTCCTCCTACGGCGCTCGCAAGGGTCTGGTGGATACTGCCTTGCGCACCGCCGACTCCGGCTACCTCACCCGTCGTCTGGTGGACGTGGCCCAGGACGTGATCGTGCGTGAGGACGACTGCGGCACCACCCGCGGAATCCCCATCGATGCCGATGATCGCGGCCGCTTCGGCAGCAAGCTGATCGGCCGCCTGGCGGCCGAGCCGGTGCTGGACGGTGCCGGTGCCACGATCGTGGACCGCAACGGGGAGATCGACCCCGAGGTGAGCCGTCGCATAGAAGCCGCTGGCGTCAGGTCGGTGACGGTGCGTTCCCCGCTCACCTGCGAGGCCTCCCGTTCCGTCTGCCGGCGCTGCTATGGCTGGGCCCTGGCCCACAACGAACTGGTGGATCTGGGTGAGGCCGTGGGCATCGTGGCCGCCCAGTCGATCGGTGAGCCCGGCACCCAGCTCACCATGCGCACCTTCCATACCGGCGGTGTGTCCACGGCCGAAACCGGCGTCGTGCGTTCCCATGGCGAGGGCACGGTGGAGTTCGGTCCCAAGGCGCGGGTCCGCCCCTTCCGCACCACCCATGGCGTCGACGCCCAGATCGCCGAAACCGACTTCACCCTCACGGTGAAGCACAGCGGCAAGGCCAAGAACCAGAAACTGGACATCACCCCCGGCTCGATCCTGTTCGTGGCCGATGGCGAGAGCGTGCCCGGCGACACGATCCTGGCCCAGATCTCCATGGGCGCCACGGTCAAGAAGAGCGTGGAGAAGGCCACCAAGGACGTCATCTGTGATCTGGCCGGCCAGGTGCGCTACGAGAGCGTGATCCAGCCCAAGGAGGTCACCGACCGCCAGGGAAACATCACCCACAAGGCCACTCGCCTGGGCCGGCTGTGGGTGTTCTCGGGCGATGTCTACAACCTGCCCCCCAATGCCCTGCCTGTGGTGGAGGGCAACAAGCCGGTGCAGACCGGCGATGTGCTGGCGGAGAGCCGGCTTGTGAGCGAATACGGCGGTGCCGTGCGGCTGCGCGAGAGCGCCGGCGACTCCCGCGAGGTGCAGATCGTCACCGCCAGCATCACGCTGAAGGAGTTCAAGCTCATCGGCGAATCCAGCCACACCGGTGAGAGCTGGCATCTGGAGGGCAAGGACGGCACCCGCTACCGCCTCAACAGCATTCCCGGCAGCAAGATCGGCAACGGCGAGGTGATCGCCGAGCTGGCTGATGATCGCTTCCGCACCAAGACCGGGGGCATCGTCAAGTTCGCGCCGGGGCTGTCGATCAAGCGGGCCCGCAGCGCCAAGCATGGCTACGAGGTGAACAAGGGTGGCACCCTCCTGTGGATCCCGCAGGAAACCCACGAGATCAACAAGGACATCTCCCTGCTGATGATCGAGGACGGCCAGTGGATCGAGGCCGGCACCGAGGTGGTCAAGGACATCTTCAGCCAGACCGCCGGCATCGTCACCGTGACCCAGAAGAACGACATCCTGCGCGAGATCATCGTCCGCTCCGGCACCCTGCATCTGGTGAGCGACAGCAAGACCCTCGCCAAGTACGGTGAGGGCAAGCTGGTGATGCCCGGCGAGGAGATCGCCAAGGGCCTCAAGCCAGAGGCCATGGTCTTCGTGGAGGCGGTGGACACCGCGGAGGGCGGCGCCCTGCTGCTGCGCCCGGTGGAGGAGTACACGATTCCCGACCAGGCCCACCTCCCCGAGCTCACCTCGGTGAAACAGCCCGGCGGCCCGTCGCTGGGGCTCAAGGCCACCCAGCGCCTCACCTTCAAGGACGGCGAACTGATCAAGAGTGTGGAGGGTGTGGAGCTGCTGCGCACCCAGCTGAGCCTGGAGACCTTCGACACCACCCCCCAGATGACGGTGGATGTGGAGGCCGTGCCCGACCGTCGGGCCAAGACGATCGAGCGCCTGCAGCTCACGATTCTGGAATCGCTGCTGGTGCGCCGCGACACCCTCTCCGATGCCAGCCACGGCTCCACCCACACCGATCTGCAGGTGGCCGATGGAGACAACGTCAAGCGTGGTGACGTGGTGGCCACCACCCAGATTCTCTGCAAGGAGGACGGGCTGGTGCAGGTGCCCGAGGTGGACGATGCCGAGCCCGTGCGCCGTCTGATCGTGGAACGGGACGAGGACACCCGCCGCATCGATCTGGGGTCCGCCCAGCCTCTGGTGACCGTGAACCAGCGCCTGGTGGACGGCGATCCGCTGGCTGAGGGAGTGCCTGCCCCCTGCTGCGGCCAGGTGGAGGCGATCGAGGGCAGCAGCCTCACCATCCGCCTGGGTCGTCCCTACATGGTGTCCCCCGACTCGGTGCTGCACGTGCGCGACGGCGAGCTGGTGCAGCGCGGCGACGGCCTGGCGCTGCTGGTGTTCGAGCGCCAGAAAACCGGCGACATCGTGCAGGGTCTGCCCCGCATCGAAGAGCTGCTGGAGGCCCGTCGCCCCCGTGATTCGGCCGTGCTCTGCCGCCGCAGTGGCACCGTGGAGATCAAGCAGGGTGAGGACGACGACTCGATCACCGTCACGGTGATCGAGGGCGACGACGCCATCAGCGAGTACCCGATCCTGCTGGGCCGCACCGTCATGGTGAGTGACGGTCAGCAGGTGAAGGCCGGCGATCTGCTCACCGACGGGCCGATCAACCCCCACGAGCTGCTGGAGTGCTACTTCGAGGATCTGCGCAGCCGCCGACCCACCCTCGAGGCGGCCCACGGAGCCATCTCCAAGCTCCAGTTCCGGATGGTGCAGGAGGTGCAGAACGTCTACAAGAGCCAGGGCGTTTCGATCGACGACAAGCACATCGAGGTGATCGTGCGCCAGATGACCAGCAAGGTGCGCGTGGAGGATGCCGGCGACACCACGCTGCTGCCCGGCGAGCTGATCGAGCTGCGACAGGTGGAACAGGTCAATAGCGCCATGGCGATCACCGGTGGCGCCCCGGCGGAATTCACGCCGGTGTTGCTGGGTATCACCAAGGCCTCCCTGAACACCGACAGCTTCATCTCAGCCGCCTCTTTCCAGGAGACCACCCGGGTGCTCACCGAAGCCGCGATCGAGGGCAAGAGCGACTGGCTGCGTGGCCTCAAGGAGAACGTGATCATCGGCCGCCTGATCCCCGCCGGCACCGGGTTCAGCGGCTTCGAGGAGGAGCTGCGCGCCGAGGCCGGTCCCCATCCCGACATTCTTGAGGAGGACGGCATGGGCTACCGGCGGATGCAGAACCTGCGGCCCGACTACACCGTGGAGATGCCGGCACCGGCTGCGTCCACCGCTGTGCTCGAGGACCCCTCCGATGAGGATCTCGAAGCCACCCGCAACCGCCATGGCATCGAGGCCAGCACCAGCAACGTTGCTGCCTTCACGCGCCCCACGGCCGAGGAAGGGCTGGAGGAGGAACTGGTGGCCGATCCCGCGGCACTGGAGGGGCTGCAGGAGGAGGGGCTGCTCACCGATGATTGAGGTTGATGGTCAGCCCCTCATCGCTCTGAACGTTCCATGAGCACTTCTGCCCTCACCAGCCTGGGGACCCCCATTCCCCAGCGGCGCCTGCCCCGCTACGGCTTCCATGCCCACACCGAGCGCCTCAACGGGCGCCTGGCCATGCTCGGCTTCATCGCCCTGGTTGCCGTGGAGTGGAAGCTGGGGCACGGCCTGCTGGTGTGGTGACGGCGGCCGCTGGGAGCCGCCCGCTGCTGGGGCTCGGCAGGTCAGAGCTGGAGCAGTGGGCCGAGCGGCAGGGCCAGCCGGCCTTCCGGGGCCGCCAGCTGCACGACTGGCTCTACGCCAGGGGCGCCCGCAGTCTTGATCAGGTGACGGTGCTGCCCATGGCCTGGCGCCAGCAGCTGGCCGCCGCTCCCCCCGAGGGGGCGGCCGACTGGCTGGGGCGCTCCCGTGAACTCCATCGCAGCCTGGCCCGTGACGGCACCACCAAGCTGCTGCTGGCCACCCACGATGGCCTCAGCCTCGAGACCGTTGGCATTCCCGCCGAAGGCCGGCTCACGGTGTGCGTGAGCAGTCAGGTGGGCTGTCCGATGGCCTGCCGCTTCTGTGCCACCGGCAAGGAGGGCCTGCAGCGCTCCCTGGCGGTGCACGAGATCGTCGACCAGGTGCTGAGCGTGCGCGAGGTGATGGGCGAGCGTCCCAGCCACGTGGTGTTCATGGGCATGGGCGAGCCGTTGCTCAACAGCGAGGCGGTGCTGGATGCCATCGCCTGTCTCTGCAGCGATCTGGGCATGGCCCAGCGCCGGATCACCGTGAGCACGGTGGGGGTGCCGAAAACCTTGCCCACCCTGGCCGAGCGGGCCCTGGAACGCCTCGGCCGTGCTCAGTTCACCCTGGCGGTGAGCCTGCATGCCCCCGATCAGCGCCTGCGCGAGCAGCTGATCCCCACCGCCCACGCCTACCCGATCGAGGCCCTGCTGGCCGACTGCCGCCGCTACGTGGCGCGGACCGGCCGGCGGGTGAGCTTCGAGTACATCCTCCTGGGCGGCCTCAACGACCAGCCCCACCACGCCGAGGCCCTGGCGCGGCTGATCCGCGGTTTCCAGAGCCACGTGAACCTGATCCCCTACAACCCGATCGCCGAGGAGGAGTTCCAGCGCCCCACAGCGGCGGCGGTGGAGACCTTCCGCCGGGCCCTGCAGCAGCGCCACATCGCGGTGAGCGTGCGCGCCAGCCGCGGCCTCGATGCCGATGCCGCCTGCGGCCAGCTGCGGCGGCGGCTGGAGGGGGAGTTCACCACACGTTCTCGATCACATTCATCGCCCTGAGATAAGCCGGGCTCTCTTCACCGCTGTCAACGTCGTCGCTGATGGTGTCGTCGGGGACGGCGCGCCGTGCGTTGTCGGCGATCACGGCGTTGGCCACCAGTTCCA
>JBFLKL010000301.1:0-5056 GCA_040883175.1 Synechococcaceae cyanobacterium
GCTGCATCCCAGTCTGCGCCCACGCCTTCCGCTCAGGCTCCAGATCCATCCCTTCCGGGCGGCGGGGCGCGATCTCAGCGTCCCCACGGCGAGGGGCGGCCCTGCGTGATCACGCGGCGCGCCACCTTCAGTTCCAGCCACCGCTACTGGTTGCCCGAGCTCAGCCCCGAGCAGAACCAGGCCCGCTTCGGCCCCTGCTGCCTGGCTCCCGGCCACGGCCACAACTATGAGCTGATCGTGGCCATGGGCGGCGGTCTCGATGCCGACGGCATGGTGCTCAACCTCTCGGAGGTGAAGCACGCCATTCGCTCCCAGGTCAGCGCCCAGCTCGACTTCCGCTATCTCAACGAGGTCTGGCCTGAGTTCGATGTCTCCAGGCCCGAGGGCCGGCTGCCCACCACCGAAGCCCTCGGCCAGGCCATCTGGACCCGCCTGGCGCCCCTGCTTCCCCTGGTGGGTCTGAGGCTCTACGAACAGCCCCACCTCTGGGTCGACCTGCTGCCCCCGCCCGCTGCAGCCTCCGGTTCCCCAGCCCCCAGTTCCCACGTCGCCCCGATGGAAGCCTTCCTCTCGATCCGAACCCACTTCGCCGCAGCCCATCGCCTCGCCCGCCCAGAGCTCAGCCAGGCCGATAACGAGGCCATCTACGGCAAGTGTGCCCGGCCCCATGGCCACGGCCACAACTACCTGGTTGATGTCACGGTGCGCGGGCGCGTCGATCCCCGCACCGGCATGGTCTGTGATCTGGCGGCCCTGCAGCGCCTGGTGGACGACCTGGTGGTCGAGCCCTTCGACCACACCTTCCTGAACAAGGATGTGGCCCATTTCGCCGCCACCGTGCCCACCGCCGAGAACATCGCTCTGCACATCGCTGATCTGCTCAGCGCCCCGATCGCCGAACTGGGTGCCAGCCTGCACAAGGTGCGACTGCAGGAGAGTCCCAACAACGCCGCCGAGGTGTTCGCCGAGGTGCCCCAGCTGGAGATGCGGCCCGCGGCCCTGGAGGCGCTGGCCGCTGTCTGAGTCCACAACCGGCGGCTCATGGCTGCGGCTGGTGCTGGCCGTCAGCCTCGATGGTCGCCTGGCCCCACCCGATGGGGGCGCTGCCCGGTTCGGCGGCAGCGGCGATCGCCGTGTTCTGGAGGAGGCCCTTGCCTGGGCCGACGCAGCCCTTCTGGGCGCAGAAACCCTGCGCCTCCATGGCACGACCTGCCTGATCCATGCTCCCGACCTGCTGGCCTGCCGGGCCCGTGAGGGCCGCAGTGTCCAGCCCGCCGCCCTGGTGCTGAGCCGTAGCGGTCGCCTGCCTCCGGACCTGCCCTTCTGGCGACAACCCCTGCAGCGGTGGTGGCTGCGACCGGTCGGCCTGACCGCCGAGGGCGATCAGGCCGCTCACCGAGAGCCTGGGTCCTTCCCGCGCCAGCCGCCCGGCTGCGATCGGGTGCTGCCGTTCAGCACATGGATCCAGCTGCGCAGTGCCCTGGCCGCTGCTGGGCTGCGGCGGCTGGTGCTCCTGGGCGGCGCCGACCTGGCCGGTCAGCTGCTGGCAGCCGACCAGGTGGACGAACTGCAGTTGACCATCTGCCCCCTGCTGCTGGGCGGCCCCCACAGCTGGCTGTCCACAACCCTCACCCCCCCGGCCGGGCACTGGCATCTGCTTGAGCAACGGCCGCTGGGGAGCGATGAGCTGCTGCTGCGGTACGGCCGGGCCGCGCCACTGCCCTAAAAGCCGGTGACACCGAAGCGCTGGGCCAGCTGCTGAAGCGATAACCCCTCCAGGCTGTTGGCCGGCAGGCCCACAAGCTGGGCGATGCACCGCTTCACGATGCGTTCACTCTCAGGGCCCAGGTCTCGCTGCATCAGCTCCGACAGCACGGCCAGCCCCTTGCCGCTGGCATCGGTTTCCCGCACCAGACAGCTGCTTGTGCGGCTGGCCAGCTGGCGGCAGGGCCCCTGCAGCTGCGTGGCCAGCTCCGGAACTTCTCCGGCCAGGCCATCCACGCAGGCCTCGGTGATGCGCTTCTCCAGCTGGGGACGCATCACCTCCAGCACCGGTCGCAGCAGACCCGCCTGGGCCGGACCGGCGAGCAGGGGGCCTGCCAGCAGCAGGGCGAGCAGCAGAACCGGATGGGGCTGGGGCACGGTCGGCAAGGCCTGGGTGGGGATGGTTAGTTTTGCGTCACCCGCCGCCGCGGCCGTGGCCGAGCTGCAAGCCCGCTGGCACCAGTCAACAGCTGAGGTACCTCCGGCGGCCTGGGATCAGCTGTTGCAGCCCTCTCAGCCGGAGTCCGTGCCGATGGCCTCCGGCGAGCTGCCCTTCTATCGCTGGCGTTGGCTGCAGCAGCTGGAGGCCAGCGGCAGCATCGTGCCTGGCCAGGGCTGGCAGCCCTGCCACCTCGGCCTGTGGCGAGGCGAGGCACTCGTGGCTCTCGCTCCCCTCTATCTCAAGGGCCACAGCTATGGGGAGTTCGTGTTCGATCAGAACTTCGCCCGGCTCGCCGGCCAGCTGGGGCTGCGGTACTACCCCAAGCTGGTGGGGATGAGCCCTGTGAGCCCTGTGCAGGGCTACCGCTTCCTGATCGCCGCAGGCGAGGACGCCGGCGAGCTCACCGCACGGATGCTGGAGCTGATCGATGACTTCTGCCGCCGCAACCGCATCCTCAGCTGCAACTTTCTCTACGTGGATCCGGCCTGGCAGGTGTTGGCAGAGGCCGCCGGCTGCGCCACCTGGATCAACCAGCAGAGCCAGTGGAGCAATCCCGGCCACGTCGATTTCAGCGACTACCTGGCCAGCTTCAACGCCAACCAGCGGCGCAACATCAAGCGGGAACGCAGGGCAGTGGCGGGGGCTGGCCTGAGCGTCACCCCCCTGGTGGGCGAGGGCATCGCGCCGGCCCTCGTGGGGCGCATGCACGACTTCTACGCCCAGCACTGCGCCCGCTGGGGGCCCTGGGGCAGCAAGTATCTCAGTGAGGCCTTCTTCGAAGCCCTGGCCCTCGACGCCGAGCTGCGGCGCCATCTGGTGCTGTTCAGCGCTCACCGGGGCAACCCCGCCGAGCCAGTGGCGATGTCGCTGTGCGTGCGCGGCGGCGACCATCTCTGGGGCCGCTACTGGGGCAGCGAAGTGGAGGTCGACTGCCTCCACTTCGAGGTCTGCTACTACGCGCCGATCGAGTGGGCCATCGCCAACGGCATCCGCCACTTCGATCCAGGGGCCGGCGGCAGTCACAAGCGGCGTCGCGGCTTCGTGGCCCAGCCCCGTGCCAGCCTGCACCGGTGGAGCGATCCCCGCTTCGATGCCATCCTGCGCGACTGGCTGCCGGGGGGCAACGCCGAGATGGCGCGTGCGATCGAGGCGATCAATGCCGAGCTGCCGTTCACCGCTGCCTACGATCCCCCCCATGTCCCAGTTCTGCGATCCGAGCCAGCGGCGTGAGCTCGATGAGCGGCTCTCCCAGCGCTTCATCGACCTCGATCCGGCCGGCTATTTCCTGATCAAGCTTGATCGCCAGGCCGGAGAGCTGATCGCAGAGCACTACGGCAACGCCATCGATGACAGGGGCCTGGCCACCGATCCCGCCACCGGTGAGGTGATCAGCTGCCGCGGTGGTGGGCCACGCATGCCTCAGGCGGTGTTCCGTGCTCGCAGCGCCAAGGAACTTGGCATTGCCCTCACCGAGGGAGAAGGACCACCTCCCCTCAGCCGCCTCGATCATGCCCTTTACCTGGGGCGCGAGCTCCAGAAGGCCGAGGCCGCCCTGGAATCAGGCGCCGACTACGTCCAGGATTGAGCCCCGGCGGGTGTCCTCAGCTGGACACCAGGGCCGGCTCGGCCCGCACCCGGGCGTTCTCCGGCGGATCGGGCGGCAGCAGGGCCAGCTGCTCCTCAATCTCCCGGCGCACGATGCCGCGGTATTCGAGGAAGTGCTCGTTGTGGGCCAGGATCGAGATGAATCCGGTGAAGCGGGCCGGGTTCTGCCGTGCCATGCCCAGCAGCGCCCGCCAGAAGCGCCAGCGGCTGTTGCGGCGGATTCCCTGACGCCACACCACGATCGCCAGGGCGCGCAGATCGACCCAGGAGGTGCGGCGTTTGTCGTTCGGCCTGTCGCTGCTGCCGTGCTTCCCCTCGCGCAGGATCTGCTTGTAGCGCTGGGGGGGAAGCCTGAGAAAATAGCTGTACACGCGATCGATGTAGGCATTGGGCTCATACAGCGCCGAGAATGCCTCCATGTACTCGCTGGCGATGTCCTTGATGGGCCGGGTGGGAACGAAATTGAGCAGGTTGGTCTGGTTGACCCCCTTGGTCGCAGCTGAGTCCTGAATCAGCCGCCCTTCCTGCTCCAGCCGCGTCCACATGGCGGTGTTGGGCAGGGCCTGCAGCATGCCCATCATCGCGTGGGGGATGCCGGTGCGGGTCACGAACTCCACGATGCGGGCTCCGGCGCCGCGCTTTTCACCGTCGAAGCCGATGATGAAGCCCGCCATGACCCGCAGGCCGCTGGCGGTGATCTTCTCCACCGACTCCTCCAGCGAGCTGCGGATGTTCTGCAGCTTCCTGGCCGTTTCCAGGCTGGCGGCATCGGGGGTCTCGATTCCCAGGAACACGCTCTCGAAACGGCACTCCACCATCTGATCCATCAGCTCCTGATCGGCGGCCAGATCCACCGAGGCCTCGGTGGCGAAGCTGAAGGGGTAGCCGTGATCGATCTGCCACTGGCGCAGGGCCGGCAGCAGCAGCTTCACGTTGCGCTTGTTGCCGATGAAGTTGTCGTCCACCAGGAACACCGAGCGGCGCCAGCCCAGCTCATAGAGGCGCTGCAATTCAGCGACCAGCTGCTCGGGAGTCTTGGTGCGGGGTTTGCGGCCGTAAAGCACGATGATGTCGCAGAACTCGCAGTTGAAAGGGCACCCCCGCGAGAACTGAACCGACATCTCCGAATAGGCGTCGAGCTCGAGCAGATCGAAGCGCGGCACGGGGGTGGAGGTGACGTCGGGTTTCTCGCCGTTGGCCGTGAAGCGTCCGCTGGTCTCACCCCGCTCCAGGGCCTCCACGAAC
>JBFLKL010000302.1:0-3210 GCA_040883175.1 Synechococcaceae cyanobacterium
CAGCTGGCTGAGCAACGCCTCGCCGCAGAGGCTGCCGGCCCCGAAGAGCACCGGGGTGGGCCGCCGGCTCACCACAGCCGGCGGCAGGGAAAGGCCGCCAGGGCGGGATCGAGGGTCACCAGGGTGAGGTCGTCGAGCTCCGCCTGGGCGGCAAGCAGCCGATCAAAGGGATCACGGTGCTCCAGGGCGTAACTGCCCGCCCGCAGACCATGGCGCCAGCTCACCGGCAGGGGCACGAATCCCTGGCTCTGCAGCAGGTTCCATCCCTCCTGCAGGAGCACGTCGGCGGATGGCAACCGTCCCAGACGGTGCTTGGTGGCGATCTCCCAGGCCGACGCCGAACTCACGAACACCTGCTGAGCAGGATCCCCGAGGGCAGCAAGCACCGCAGCGGAGAGGCGCTCCGGCTCAGCCAGCCACCACAGCAGGGCGTGGGTGTCGAGCAGAAGCGCCATCAGGGAAGCGAGGAGTTCTCCAGGGCCAGCAGCTCCTCCTCAGGAAGCGGCGCCAGCAACACCTCCGGCGCCGGCAGGTGCAGGCGTCCCCGCAGCACACCGGGCTGCCGCCGAGGCTGGGGCTCCTCCAATGGGACGAGCCTGGCCCAGGGCCGCCCGCCCTTGGCCACCAGGATCGTCTCGCCGGCATGGGCCGCATCGATCAGCCGCGAAAAGTGGGTTTTGGCCTCATGCACATTCACGGTTCGCATCAGCCGAGGCCGTTTCTGGGCACCTGATTGGTCCGCACGTTAGTCCACCCATGGGGCAGAGCGTCCACTCGCCCTTGGCCACCAGGATCGTCTCGCCGGCATGGGCCGCATCGATCAGCCGCGACTGCCGGCGCAGAAACGCCGGGCGGCCATCCCAGCCCGTTACCCGCCAGAACTGGGCACGAAGCTGATCCCGCACCCGCCGCAGCGGATTCTCGGCGGGTTCGTCGATCACCACCCCCACACCCTCCACCCGGATGCCCCGCCCGCCCAGAACGGTCCGGGCAATGGCCAGGGCCCGCGGCAGGTGGGGCCGATCGGTCACCAGGGTCACCTGGCCCAGCGGCAGGGTGGTGCTCCGGCCGCGGATCCAGTCGGCCAGGCAGGTGAGCTGGCCCACCGTGTCGACGCCGCAGGTGAGCGAGGCCACCCGTGCCATCGCCGCCGGGGGCGGTTGGCGAGCGGCCAGTTGCCTGCGGGCGATTCCCTGCAGGTAGGGAAAGCCCTGGATCACCAGCTGCCGGGAGGGATCCCGCTGCCAGAGATCGAGGGCCGCCGTGGTGCGGCGCGGATCCTCGGCGAGCACCACGATCGCCGCGCCGCCGGACGCGGGCCGCAGCCACGGGGCGATCCAGGGCCAGGCCAGCCAGCCGCCGGCCACGCAGGCCACCCGGGCGATGGGCTCAGGCCAGCGCACTGCGCAGCCTCCCGACGTAACGCAGCAGAAACGGCAGGGGCCAGCGCCAGCCGAAGGCCCGCCGGTAGGCCTGGCGCACCTCCCGCAGGCGGCGGCGGTGCTGCACGCCGCTCACGCCTCCCTCGGCCATGTGCACCAGCTCCAGATCGAGCACCCGCACCCGCAGCTCGGGCCAGCGGGAGAGCTGCAGGAAGTAGTCGAGGTCGGCGGAGAGACGGAATCCCGGGGCGTAGCGGGCCAGGCAGCGGCGGGCGCCGGGGCCGATCAGGGTGGCCTGGTGGGGCGGCGTGGAGCCCAGAAACAGCGATCGCCGGTAGCTGCCATGCCAGCGGAAGGCCGTGGCGCGGGAGCTCACGTAGCGGCCACGGCACACGAGCAGATCGCACTCCGGCCCGGTCCTCAGCGCGTCAACGGCCCGCGCCAGCACGTCCTCGGCCGGGGCCCAGTCGTCACTGCCCCAGAACAGCAGCCAGTCGTCGGGGCCGGCGGCGGCGAAGCCCTGGTTCATCGCCCCGAAGATCCCCGGCTCGGCGGGATCCTGGGGCTGCCAGCGGAAGCGCCCGTCCCGGCGGCAGAGCCCATCGAGCCAGGCGCGGTGCTCCGGCCCGCTCGGGCCGTCGATGAACAGCAGCCGCCACCCCGCGAAGGTCTGCCGCTGCAGCGACGCCACCAGCCGCGGCAGCAGCCGGTGCGAGTCCAGGGTGGGCACGATCAGCAGCAGCGCCGGCATGGTATTCATGACCGCTGCGGCCAGTCGATGTCCCGACAGCAGGACACGTACCCCCGCAACGTCATGAGCCGGCCTTCCTCGCGACGATCAGCATCGACTTCCAGAGCCAGGGGCAGCGACCTGCACCACGGAATGCCGTGATCTGAAAACCCGCCTCCTCCAGAAGCCGGCCAAGAGTGGCACGACTCCAGAATTTGATGTGGCCTCCGTCCCAAAGAGCCGTGAAATGATCATCCAGCTTTCCGGACAAGGCCAATGCAAGATTCTTGAGATAACCATGGTATGGAGTTGAGCAAATCAGCACTCCTCCAGGACGCAGAACCTCAAAGGCAGCCGCCGCCCAGAGCCTTGGCGCATAGCAATGCTCCACAACCTCCGTGCTGACAACGACGTCAAAATCAGACAATCCCAACGCGGCCAGCTGATCAGCCTCAGCCAACGCCTGGAAAAATCGCAGATCAGGGCAGCGTGCACGAGACTGCTTCACACCGCTTGCGCTTGGATCCACTCCCACCACCGAATAACCCCATCGAGTCATCTCGGCGGCAAGGGCACCATTGCCACAACCAAGGTCGAGCACTCTGACAGGAGACTCCCTGGAACCAGGAGCGCCATGCTTCACCAGAAGAGATTTCAGCGGCGCGTACAAAAATCCCGCCGTATGGGGATCAGACTGCCCCCATTGATAATTCGAATAGGAGGAATTGGCCCTCATTCCCATGATGGTTCGTTCAATGATCCGGAATGATCACTTGTGGTCGGCACTAGCGGCCTTCTCTGTGCGACCTGAGCATCCTTACAGCGTTACAAAGGGGGGCACTTCGCCGCCATCGAGCAGCCAGCCATAGAGCTGGCCGGTGAGAGCTGCAACGCGGGACCAGCTGAAATGATCGGCCACCAGGTCATGGCCAGCGGCTCCCATGACCTCCAGTTCGGCTGGGCTCAAGCGCAGAAAGCCGGCCAGCCCCTTCTCAAGGGCAGCCACACTGGGCTCCACAGGCAGGGCGGCACCGGCGGCGAAGGCCTCTGGCAGGTGACAGGCAGGGCTGAGCAGGCATGGGAGGCGCCAGCTCATCG
>JBFLKL010000303.1:0-12190 GCA_040883175.1 Synechococcaceae cyanobacterium
GCCACGATCCCTTCAAGGTGATGGCCGACCTCGGTGAGTACCGCCGCGCCCAGCAGGATGTGGATCAGGCCTGGATCGACCGTGGGCGCTGGGCGCGGAGGTCGCTGGCCAACACCGCCGCTTGCGGCTTCTTCTCCAGTGACCGCTCGATCCGGGAGTACGCCGAGCGCATCTGGTCCGTGCAACCAGTGCCGGTGCCTGGGCAGGGCTGAAGCCTGCGGCGTGAATGCGCCGCCGGCTTCAGGATGGAGGCAGCAAGGAGATGGCCGATGGACACGGACGTGGTGTTCCCCCTGGCGGCGGGTGCTGTCCTGATCGTGCTGGTCCTGGCGGGGACCGTGATGGTGTTTCTGCGACCCAGCGACACCACCAGCAATCGCTGATGGGAGGAGGCGGCCATGCACCAACACTCCGTCACCAGATCTGAGCGGCGACTGGAGCCTCCCCTGTGGGCCGACCGGCACCAGGCCGGAGTGGCCCTGGCTCAGGCCTGCGGCCGGCTGCGCAACCCGATGCTGCCCGTCACCCTGGTGGCCCTGCCCCGTGGCGGGGTCCCGGTGGCGGCGGCCATGGCTGCCGAGCTGGGCTGTCCCCTGGTCACCTGGTCGGTGCGCAAGGTGGCCGATCCCGCCATCCCTGAAGTGGCGATCGGGGCCGTGGCCCCGGGGGGGGTGGCGGTATGGCGCGACGGTGGGGCCGCCCGACGGCACGAGGCCGTGGCCCGCAGTCGGGGCTGGCTCGCGGAGCAGGAGGCGGAGCTGGAGCGCCGGCAGCGGCTGTTCGGCGATCCGTCGCCAGAACAGCTGCGGGGTCGGCATCTGGTGGTGGTGGATGACGGCATCGCCACCGGCATGACGGTGGAGGCGGCCCTGCTGTCGCTGCGGCGACTGGAACCCTCCAGACTGGAGCTGGCGGTGCCGGTGGTGGATCGCCGTGTGGCGGCGGGACTCTCGCCCCTCGTGGATCGCCTCACGGTGCTGGCCCCGGTGGAGGACCTCACCGCCGTGGGTCTCTGGTATTCCCACTTCGAGCAGCTCAGCGACGCCCAGGTGCTTGAGCTGCTGGCCCGGGTGCGCCGCTGAACGGCGCCCCGGCACCCGGCCTCAGCGCCGCCGGAACCTGAGCCGCCTCAGAACCCCACCGCGTCGAGGGTCTGGCGCAGCAGCAGGGCGCTGCGCTCCAGGTCGCGGCGCTCGTGGGGGGAGAGGGCCAGGCGCAGACGGGCCACGGCGCCGGTGTGGTTCACCACGGTGGGCAGGCTCAGGCACACCGGTGGCAGATCCTCATCCGCCCCCACGCGGGTGCTCACCGTGAGCACCTGTTCGCGGCTGCGCAGCACGGCCTCCACGATCTCAGCGGTGGCCAGGCCGATGGCCCAGGAGGTGCTGCCCTTGCGCCGGATGATCTCCCCGGCTGCCTGGCGTACCTCGCGGTTGAACAGCTCCCAGAGTTCGGGATCCACCACCACCTCCGGTCGGCTCCCCTCGTCGAAGAGCCCCAGACCCCCTACCGCCACACGGCTCCACACGGGTACCTCGCTGTCGCCGTGCTCGCCGATCACCCAGGCCTGCACATCGTGGGGATCGAGGCCCAGGCGACGGCTGATGGCCATGCGGAAGCGTGCGGAGTCGAGCACGGTGCCGGAGCCCAGCACCCGATGGTGGGGGAAGCCGCTCAGTTCCCCGGCGATGTGGGTCAACGGATCCACGGGGTTGCTCAGCACCAGCAGCACGGCCTGCGGACAGTGCTCCGCGATCGCCGGAATCAGGCGCCGGAACAGCCCGGCGTTGGCTTCGATCAGCTCCAGCCGCGACTGGCCGGATTTCTGGGCGATGCCGGCTGTGACCACGACCAGATCGGCGTCGCGGCCCGCCCGCTCGATGCTGCCGGCCCGCACGTCGGCGCGCGGCAGGAAGGGCAAGCCGTGGCAGAGGTCCATCACCTCCCCCTCCAGCCGTTCAGTGGCCACATCCACCAGCACGAGCTCCTCCAGGCAGCCCCGGTGCAGGATCGACACGGCGCAGGCCATGCCCACGGCACCGCAGCCCACGATCACCGCCTTGCGGTGGGAGAGTGCCGGACCACGCCGGGCCGGACCCAACCTGGTGAAGCGCTGCCGCAGCGGTCCCAGGCCCTCACCCACGGGATCGTGGGGACCGGGGAAGCTGGCGATCGGCGCGAGGTCGGTCATGGGGAGCGGGAACGCTGGGGCCCGGATGGCGCTCAAGCTCTCACGCTGATGCCGTGAGGGCCGCATCCCCGGACACAGGCTCCACCTGGCAGCGGACGCCCAGGTGGTGCAGGTCCTGGGCCAGCAGTTCGCTGATATCCCGATCCAGTCGCGGGGTGCGGTGCTCGCGTCCATCCAGCAGGTCGACCATCTCGCCGGGCTGGCGACCCAGCCAGCGGGCCAGGCACTGCTGGAGATCGAAACGGCGGTCGGTATCCGGTGAGCCGATCACCTGCAGCCGCAGACACCAGGCGGGCGGGTCGCTACGGCCCAGCTCCACCCGCCGCAGGGCGGCCAGGTCGGCCAGCACGGTGAGCTGGTCGCCCGCCGCCACGATTGTCTCGGTCCGGGGCAGGGCCTGGGCGGTGGCGCTCCGGGCTCGGCGCAGGGCGATGCAGGTGAGCCCGTAGCCGTTGTCGAGCCTGGCGACACTGCGGCCACACAGCGTGTCGCCCGTGCTGATGGTGTAACGCACCAGCAACAGGGTCACACCGCGGATCCGGCAGACCCCCAGCACCACTTCCCCGAAGGCTGTGGCCACGATCGCGTCCGACACCAGGTCGGTGGTGGAGATCACGGTCATCCCCCCGAGCAGATCACCCAGCTGCTCGGAGGCCCCCAGTGCCGCGGCGAGCACCGCCAGCCTGGCCTGCGGCCAGCGCTGCTGCAGGGCCAGGGCCATGTGCAGGTTCCCCAGCAGATCCGTCGACAGCACGCCCACCGCGGCGGCCGGCTGGCGAGGCAGAAGGGCGAGGGCCTCCTCCAACCGCAGAGGCGGAACACCGCTGCCGGCTTCCTGCTGTGCCACCCGCACCACGCTGCAACGCTCGCGCTCCAGATCCCGCTGCACCCGATCGGCCAGGGCCCCTCCCTCGATGAGCAGCACCACCGGTCGATCGCGCCGGGGCGGCCGCGGCCGGCTCACGCCGAGGCGATCGCGCAGCAGCCACTCCAGGATCAGCGCCACCAGGGCGGAGGTGAGCATCGTGCCCACCAGGGCATAGAGAAGACTGCCGCCGATCAGCCAGCCGCTGGCCTCGCCGATGGCGCGCTCGTCGGTGAGGAACACGGCGACCGCGTCCACGTATTCGCCCTTGAGCAGTGCCAGGGTCACGAACACCCCCTGCCTCCAGCCATGGGGGCCCGCGAACAGCCGCAGCCCTGCAATCAGGAGCGCCAGCACGGTGCCGACAAGGATCCACTGCAGGCGCGTGCGCCGCCGCAGCCAGCCCTCAAGCGTTCGTCTCCAGCGCCACAGGCCGTTCCAGGGACCATGCTGGGGCCCTCCCGTCCTGGCGGCCGGCTCCCAGGCCCCCAGCCTCCGCCCCGCCAGGGCCAGTGGTGTCACCAGCAGCGGCGGCGCGTCGCCGGCTCCAAGCTGCAGCGCTCGCTGGTAGCGACGGTCCTCCAGGCGTCCTTCGGTCAGGCCGTAGGCCTGGCCCTCCACCCGGAACAGGCCAGCCTGGTGACTCGGACGCAGCGCCGCGGTGATCGCCTCTGCCGTGAGCAGCATCGGATCAACCACCGCGATGCCGGGCAGCTTCTCCTCCAGCAGTGCCGCGAAGTCGGCCTGCTGGCTGGAGGAGCGCACCACGATCTGCGCCCGGGCGTTGAGGAGCCGTACCTGCAGAGCCGCCTCGAAATTCACGGTGCTCAGGGAGCTGAGCAACAGCACGCTGCGGGCCTGTTCGGCCCCCGCCGCCCGCAGCACGTGGGGCAGGCGCATGTCACCCAGCACCAGCTCAGGACCCAGCCGTTGCTCCAGCTCAGGATCGCGCCAGCTGGGACGCTGCAGATCGAGGCAGCGCAGCGCCACATCGAAGCGGCTGAGACGACGCAGGCAGGCCTGGCCCATGGCGCCGAGGCCACACACCAGAACCGGTGGCGTCGCCATCAGAACCGTCGGGCAACACCCTCAGGGTATGGCTGCTCTGCCACCGCCGCCCGTGCTCAGACCGCTGTGGGAAGGTTGCCGGGGCTACATCGCCAGGTTGCCGGTGTTGATGTGCCGTTAACCCTGGCTGCTCAGGGTGTGGAGGACGCGATGCCATGCGGCCATGACCAGCACCTCCCCAAGGGCCGAGCTGCCCACTCCAGCCGGTTACGGCGATCCACAGCGCAACGGGCTGAGCGCCGGCGATCTGTTCGACGGCATGACCGAGCACCTCTTCTACACCCTTGGCATCCGGGCCGAAGGGGCCAGCGCGCACGACCTCTACATGGCCCTGAGCTACGCGGTGAGGGATCGCCTGATGACCCGTCACCTGGCCACCAAGGACCAGCTGCGCGAGGGTGCCTCGAAGGTGGTGGCCTACCTCTCGGCCGAGTTCCTGATCGGCCCCCAGCTCGGCAACAACCTGCTGATGCTGGGCATCCAGCGGGAGGCCGCTGAAGCGGTCCAGCGCTTCGGTGGCTCCGGCCTTGAGCAGGTGCTGGCCGTGGAGGAGGAGCCCGGACTTGGCAACGGTGGCCTCGGCCGGCTGGCCGCCTGTTACCTGGAGTCTCTGGCCAGTCTGGAGATCCCAGCCAGTGGCTACGGCATCCGCTACGAGTTCGGGATCTTCGACCAGGTGATCCGAGACGGCTGGCAGGTGGAGATCACCGACAAGTGGCTCAAGGGCGGCTGGCCCTGGGAGCTGGTGTATCCCGCCCTCAGCGTGTCGGTGGGCTTCGGCGGCCATGTGGAGAGCTACCGCGATGATGCCGGAGCTGAGCGCAGACGCTGGCTGCCGGCCTACCGGGCTCTCGGCATCCCCCACGACGTGCCGGTGCTGGGCTACCGGGTGAACAGCTGCGACCGGATCAGGCTCTGGCGTGCGGTGGCGGCGGAATCCTTCGATGTGCATGCCTTCAACGCGGGTGATTTCCAGCGGGCCGTGCAGGAGAAGGTGGCCATCGAAACCCTCTCCAAGGTGCTTTACCCCAACGACGGCACCGATCAGGGCAAGCGGCTCCGGCTCGAGCAGCAGCACTTCTTCGTGAGCTGTTCGCTTCAGGACATGCTGCGCAACCTCGACCAGCGGGGTGCCCCCGTGCAGGCCTTCGCCGACCACTGGGCCGTGCAACTCAACGACACACATCCGGCCATCGCCGTGGCCGAGCTGATGCGACTGCTGGTGGATGAGCGCCAGCTGGGCTGGGACGAGGCCTGGCAGATCACCGGCTCCACCATCGCCTACACCAACCACACCCTGCTTCCGGAGGCCCTGGAGCGCTGGGAACTCGGCCTGTTCGGCTCCCTGCTGCCAAGGCATCTGGAGATCATCTTCGAGATCAATGCCCGCTTCCTGCAGCAGGTGCGGCTGCATGCTCCCGGCGATCTCGACCTGCTGCGGCGGGTGTCGATCATTGCGGAGGACGGTCCCAGGGCGGTGCGCATGGCCCATCTGGCCACCGTGGCCGCCCACCACGTCAACGGCGTGGCGGCTCTGCACAGCGAGCTGGTGACCACAGACCTCCTGCCCGACTTCGCTGCTCTCTGGCCGGAGAAGTTCACCAACGTCACCAACGGTGTGACGCCCCGGCGCTGGCTGGCCCTGGCCAACCCGCCCCTGGCGGCGCTGCTGGGCGACACCATCGGCGACGACTGGCCGGCGCACATCGAGCGGCTGCGTGAGCTGGAACCTCTCGCCGCCGACGGCGGCTTCCGGGAGCGCTGGGCGGCCTGCAAGCTCGACTGCAAGCGCCGCCTCGCCGCCGTGATCGCCGAGCAGTCGCAGGTGCTGGTGGATCCAACTTCCCTGTTCGACATCCAGGTGAAGCGGATCCACGAATACAAGCGTCAGCATCTCAATGCCCTCCAGGTGGTGCTGCAGTACCTGCGCATCAAGCACGGCGACACCGAGGGCATGGTGCCCCGTACGGTGATCTTCGGGGGCAAGGCGGCGCCGGGCTACTGGATGGCGAAGCTGATCATCCGCTTCATCACCGGTATCGCCCAGACGATCAACGCTGATCCCGACAGCCGCGGACTCCTGAGTGTGGCCTTTCTCGCCGATTACAACGTCAAGCTGGGCGAGCGGGTCTATCCGGCTGCAGACCTGTCGGAGCAGATTTCCACCGCCGGTCTGGAGGCCTCCGGCACAGGAAACATGAAGTTCGCACTCAACGGCGCGCTCACGATCGGCACCCTCGACGGCGCCAATGTGGAGATCCGTCAGCAGGTGGGCGCGGACAACTTCTTCCTGTTCGGCAACACCACCGAGCAGATCGCCGAGCTGCGCTGCAACTACCGGCCCTGGGAATGGGTGGAGCGGGTGCCGCTGCTGCGGCAGGCCCTGGAGCTGATCGAACGCGGTCACTTCAGCGATGGCGACACCGAGCTGTTCCGGCCGCTGGTGCAGACCATCGTGGGCAGTGATCCCTATTTCCTGCTGGCCGATCTCGGCGATTACCTTCGCAGCCAGGATGAGGCCTCCCGCCTCTGGGCCGATCCCCCGGCCTGGCAGCGCGCTTCGATCCTCAACACCGCCCGCAGCGGCTACTTCAGTTCCGACCGGGCCATCCGCGAGTACGCCGAGCGGGTGTGGCGGGTGCAGCCCCTGCCCGTGGCCATGGGGCAGGGGGCCGGCTGATGGCATCGCCTGCTTGCCCGCCTCCACCCCGGGCTGGTGGTAGGCGGGCAAGCAGGCCGCGGCGGCCATTCTGGCGCTGCAGAACCGTCTGCTGGAGGCCCTCAAGGCTTCCAAGGCCCCCCGCTCCCTGCAGGAGCTGGCCACCGATGCCGATGCCGGCGATCGGATCGAAACCGTGTACCAGGTGCTGCGCCACAAGGCCGCCAACGACCCCGGGATCGAGCTCAGCGGCGATCCCGCCTGCCCCGATTCCCTGCGCTTCCGCCACCGCCAGCCCGCTCTGCGCCCATGACCCTCACCAGCTCCCCCGCGACCTTCCCGATCGACCTGGCCGCCTACCGGCCGGTGGCTCTCGATCTTGCCCAGCACGGCCTCAGCGACAGCCAGCGGGCTGAACTGCAGGCCAACATCCAGCTCTGCCGCGACGCCATCGTGTTCTTCACCGCCACCGGCGCAGCCCGGGGGGTGGGCGGCCACACCGGCGGGCCCTACGACGTGGTGCCGGAGGTGATGCTCCTGGACGCGCTCTTCCGTGGCAACCCCGATCGCTTCGTGCCCATCGTCTTCGATGAGGCCGGTCACCGGGTGGCGATCCAGTACCTGCTGGCGGTGCTCCATGGCCATCTGCCGGCCGAGGCGCTGCTGCGCTACCGCGAGGCCCACGCAAGCCTGCCCGGCCACCCAGAGCTGGGCCTCACCCCCGGGGTGGCCTTCAGCTCCGGCCGCCTCGGCCACCTCTGGCCGTTCGTGAACGGCGTGGCCCTGGCCCATCCCGATCGCGTGCTGGTGTGCCTGGGCTCCGATGGCGCCCAGCAGGAGGGAGACGACGCCGAGGCGGCCCGGTTCGCAGTGGCCCACAACCTCAATGTGAAGCTGCTGATCGACGACAACGACGTGACGATCGCCGGTCACCCATCCGACTACATGCCCGGCTACGACCTGCAGCGCACCTTGGCGGGCCATGGTCTGGCGACCCTGCCCGGCGACGGGGAGAATCTCGATGACCTCCACCTGCGCCTGCGCCAGGCGATCCTGGGCGACGGCCCTGTGGCCGTGATCAACCGCCGGCCGATGGCGGTGGGCATCGCCGGCATCGAGGGCAGCACCCACGGCCACGACGTGATCCCGGTGGACAAGGCGGTCGCCTATCTCGAGGCCCGGGGCCGTCAGGAGGCGGCCGACCGGCTGCGCACGATCGCCAAGCCGGTGAATCCCACCGGCAGGCGTGGATGTGGCGATCGCCTGGAGGCCAACCGCAATGTGTTCGGTGACACCCTGGTGGAGATCCTGGGAGCGGTCTCCCCTGAGGAACGTCGGCGGCGGGTGCTGGTGGTTGACAGCGACCTGGAGGGCTCCTGCGGCCTGGCCCAGATCCGCAAAACCCACCCGGAGATCTTCGTGCGCGGCGGCATCATGGAACGCGCCAATTTCTCCGCCGCCGCCGGTTTCGGCATGGAGGTCGGCCGGCAGGGGATCTTCGCCACCTTCAGCGCCTTTCTGGAGATGTGCATCTCCGAGATCACCATGGCGCGGCTCAACGGCGCCAACGTGCTGGCCCACTTCTCCCATGCCGGCATCGACGACATGGCCGACAACACCTGCCATTTCGGCCTCAACAACCTGTTCGCCGACAACGGGTTGCCGGAAGGGGACACCACCCGGCTCTACTTCCCGGCCGATGCCGGTCAGATGGCCGCCTGTGTCCGGGCCGTGTTCGCCGAGCCCGGGTTGCGCTTCGTGTTCTCCACCCGGTCCAAGGTGCCAAACCTGCTCAACGACCAGGGCCAGGACCTCTACGGCGAGGACTACGTGTTTCAGCCAGGCCGGGACGAATGGGTGCGCCGGGGGAACGACGGGGTGATCGTGAGTTTCGGCGAGAGCCTCTACCGCTGCCTCGATGCTGTCGAGCAGCTGCGCGACGAGGGCCTGCAGGTGGGACTGGTGAACAAGGCCACGCTCAACGTGGTGGATGAGGCGATGCTGGCTGAGCTGGGGCGCCAGCCCTTCGTGCTGGTGGTGGAGAGTCTCAACCGCCGCACCGGCCTGGGCAGCCGGTTCGGCACCTGGCTGCTGGAGCGCGGGATCACGCCCCGCTATGGCTATCTGGGCACATGGCGGGAGGGCTGCGGCGGGCTCTGGGAGCAGTTCCCCCACCAGGGCATCGACGCTGGCGGGATCATCAGCCACGTGCGCGGTCTGCTGGCCTGAGCGGTTGCCGGCGACACAGATTGCAAAGACTGATTGCAGATACCCCTGGCCTGGACAATCCCAGTTTCCCATGGCGCAATGCAGTGATCGAGCTGTGCAGTTCCATGCCGCTGTTCCTGTTTCGCGACGGCTCCATCCGTCAGCTCCCGGTTCTCCCCGAGGGTCTGGAGTTCGGACAACACCGGGACCGCCGGAAACGGCCGGTGTATGTGTTGCTTGATCAGCATTCCGAACGGCGACTGCTGGCGGCTCAGTCGCGTCGACGGGGTCGGCTCGCAACCAAGACGCCAAGGCAGATGAGCACGTTTTCCCATCCCAAAGCCGCCTAATGTTGACGGGAACTCATCCCTGAATCCGTTTTCCTGAATCCAGTTTGATGGACTGTGCACCCCTTGCCAAGGGTGTCCCTGTCGAAATGTTGCCTGCAGGCAGAAGATGTTTCTCGCCCACATGCCTGGCATCCGAGAGAAGCTCTTCTCCGGCAATGACATCCGAGCACCTTGCCATGCTGTGGGGCGGGTTTCCCTGGGCTATGTTGATGATCCTGCAATCAGCTATTCCGGCGGCGTGCCTGAACCTCGTTGATGGCAATGATCACGGGCACCAGTACTGATGCGACGATCCCAGATGCAAAACCATTGTTGTAAAGATTGAGCCCGCCATGTACAGAGCCAACACTGAGCGCTGCAGACGAGTGAATATAACCCGCCAGGGTTCCCCAGCGCCAACCGAAGTGTCCTGAAACTGGCGCCAGGTTGGTGGAAAAGAGTGCAGCCAGTTGGATGGATGGATCGGCAATCCCCCATGGTTTGGCCAGAGAGCCCAGCATGACACCCAGCATGACCGGCGCGATGTTGAACGGATGCTTGCCGAAGGCCCCGAAGCCTGCAACGGAGAGTAATCCTGCAATCACCGGGCCATTGATATCGCCACCGATGGCCAGGATGTAGGCCATCGCCAGAAACCCAGTGAGGCCAATATTGAGCAGTGCCGCACCCAGGCCCACCAGGGCGATGAAGTCGCTGGGTGCCTGGCCAGATGAACGCAGCACCAGCTTCAGCCTGCCTGGAGCGCTTCTGTCGATCGCGAGGCCCAGCAGCATCAAGGACGAGAACATCACACCCATGAAGATCCCAAGCTGAAGGTTGTGACCTGTTGTCCAGATGAACACCGGCTTCGGGACAAGCTCATAGGACGTCAACAGCGCGACCACCAACACACCAATCAGGCCGGCAGTGAAGCCGACGTTGTAGAGCGCAAAGCCCATGTGTGCCTTGGAGAGTTGGGCTGCCGCCGAAGGAAGAATGAAGCTGATCAGAAGCCCGGTGACCACTGCCAGAGGAACCCTGATGGCACTGGCCAGGACCGTACTGAACAGAATTTCGGTGACAACAGGAGCCAGCGCGGCTCCGAAGAAAGCAGTGTTGATATGGTTCGCAAAGGGTTCGCCCCGAAAACGGGTATAGATCCACACCCCGGCGACAATGAACCACACGTTCAGCAGGTTCTTGCCGAAGAGGCCGAACCCGAGCAGTAGAAACAGGCATGCCAACGATGCCCCGCTGATCGGAGCCCGCACGTGGTGGTAGAGGGCGCAGGCCAGCAGCGTGAGGATGCCAGCGTGCACCAGACTTCCACCGATACCGGCGATGCCGAAGTAATCGGTGAGCAGGGTGTCCCTGGAGGTGAGGATTGCGCTGATACCCCGAACCACATCGCCTGGCCCATCCATGGCCAAACCCACGAGGATGAACGTTGTCGCATAGGCGGCGACAATCGCCAGAATCAGGCTGTCCTGGCTGGGGCGCTTCACAGATGGGGGCCACGTGATCGGTGCTCGGCTCATCAGCGCTTGAATCGACGTCGCAAGGTATTCAGAGAGCAAGCGCAGGTTGGATCACGCATCTTTTGCAAGACATCGACGAGGCGCTGCGGCTCCATCAACCAAGCCCCCTGAGGTGAACAAGTGGTCATGATGATACTCGAGCGGCAAACTGACATTGTTCTGCTCAAGCTGAGCACAGGCCACGCTCACGCAATGGTGCTCTCAGCCGACTACTCTCAGTCGCGATCAGATTTCAGGACGAGCAATCTGAGTATTGGCAGTGACATGCCGCTCGTTCATAGGGCGGACCTTTGTGGCGGAGAACACAGCAAAGCAAGCCGGCCGAGACCTTGTTCCTTATGAGGATGTTAACACTGTCTTAGTGTAAACCGGGTCAATATTAAAGCGCTCTCTCTCGGGCTGGGCCGATGTCCCATGGCGTCCAAGATTCCAATAGACCTCCCAGGTCTGGAGATCCAACAAGGCAGGCGACCACCAACTTCATATGGCTGCAGTGGCTGCTCATTGTTTTCCTTGTTTACCTGCTGATGGTTTCAGTGGGTGTTCTGAGTCAAGGCTTTCGGGCCATATCCGGTGGATCGGATGGGGCTGAGGCAATCTTTGAGTTTGCCAACAATCCTCTTGTCGGTGTGATTCTCGGGGTTTTGGCAACAGCTCTGGTTCAGTCGTCAAGTGCGGTGACTTCAGTCATCGTGGGCCTGGTGGGTGGCGGCTTGCCCATTGCCATCGCGATTCCCATGATCATGGGCTCCAACATGGGCACTACCGTAACCAATACTTTGGCTGCGCTTGGCAATATAAAAGATGGCGATGCATTCAACCGTTCATTTTCGGCAGCGACAGTTCACGACTTCTTTAATCTGTTCACGATCCTGATCTTTCTGCCCCTGGAGTTATTGTTTCACCCCCTGGAGCAGCTTTCGCGATACCTCGCTGGTTGGTTTCAGGGATCTGACGACCTTTCGGTCTCTCAATATGACTTTATCCGCGCCATCACGCGTCCGCTGATCGGCGCGATTCGCGATGTGATCCGACTGCTTTCAGGAGGTATTGCTGGCATCGTCATGATTGTTGTTGGTGTGACCTCGGTGCTGGCGGTGATATACGGGCTGAATATTCTGCTGTCCAGGGTTGTCACGGGCAGGGCTTACCGTCTTTTTAACGCAGCCATCGGGAAGAATGGCGCCCTTGCTGTTTTATCGGGACTGGTGACAACCTTGATCGTCCAGTCCTCGACCCTCACAACCGTTCTGATCGTGCCCATGGCAGGCGCTGGGATCTTCAGCCTCGCCCAGGTCTATCCCTTTACCCTTGGAGCCAATATCGGTACCC
>JBFLKL010000304.1:0-6737 GCA_040883175.1 Synechococcaceae cyanobacterium
TCAGGGCCCAGGCTCTTCCGCCCGCATTCGCCTTCACCATCTCCATGCCGCTCACCACCACCAAGAAGCAGGAACTGATCAACACCCACCAGACCCACGGCACCGATACCGGGTCGGCGGAAGTCCAGGTGGCGATGCTGAGCGAGCGCATCAGCCAGCTCACCACCCACCTGCAGCAGAACAAGCACGACTTCTCCTCCCGCCAGGGACTGCTGAAGATGATCGGCCGGCGCAAGCGTCTGCTCAGCTACCTCAAGGGAATCAGCCCCGAGCGCCACGGCCAGCTGATTGCCAAGCTCGGCATCCGCGGCTGATCGGCTGCAGATCCGCACCCCAGCCCGCAGGTGAGTCCATGGCCGGCAAAGGCAAAGGCATCCAGCCGTCACCACGAGGGCCTCAGCAGCCACGCCGGCAGAACGCGGTCAGAGGCGTACGTCAGCAGGTGATTCCGGAGTCGGTGGCCAACCGCATGGCCCGGCGCATCGCCATCGCCACCGGCATCCCCACCCTGATGGGCATGGCGGTGTTCGTGGCCAGCTACGTGCTGGTCAGTCGGGGTCTGCTGGACATCCCTCCAGGCGCCACCCTGGTGGCTTCCGGAGGCTGCTTCCTGCTGGGGCTGCTGGGCCTCAGCTACGGCGTCCTTTCCGCCAGCTGGGAACCCCAGCCGGGCAGCTGGCTCGGCACCGAGCACATCGGCCTCAACCTGGGTCGACTCAGGTCCTCGCTTCGGGCTCTGCGCCAGGGAGGTGCCGGGCCCCAGAACGGTTCAGGCGGCTGAAGCCACCCCACCGGCACCGCCGCCGACCGCAACGAGCGGAGCACTGACGCGGGCAGCGAACGCGGCCGCGCTGAGGGTGGAGAGGGCAAGGGCCGGATCGGCTACGCAGAACTGCGGGCCGAGGCGCACACAGCGGGTTTGGTCCCCGTGACGCACCAGAGCCACCACCGGCACCCGCAGTCCGCCCTCATCCTGCGGAGGGCTGTGGCGCTGCAGGCATTCCCGCAGGCGATGCTGCACGGCGATGTCAGCGGCCTGGTCCGCGGGGAGCTCCACCATCAGCAGCTGCAGGTCGTCGATGCTGCGGCAGTCGTCAACGATCAGCTGCACCCGGTCGTCGCGCCGGTCCACCGACGCCCACACCAGCAGGCGGGCGTCCACCATCAGGTGATCCGCCAGGCGGGCATAGGTGCGCGGGAACACCACCGCCTCGCAGCTGCCGGTGAGGTCCTCCAGCTGCAGCACGGCCATGCGATCACCCTTGCGGGTGGTGACCTGGCGCAGCTCCGGCACCATCACCACGGCACTCACCCTGGCCCTGTCGGCCAGTTCCTCCAGGGTGCCCAGGGCCACCGGCGAGAGCAGTTTCACCCGGTCCGCCAGCTGCTTGAGCGGATGATCGGAGAGATAGAACCCCACCAGCTCCTTCTCGAGCCGCAGCTTCTCGGTGGGAGGGTAGTCGGCCACCGGAGCCGCCTTGGGAGCAGTGCCCAGATCGGCGGCATCAGCCCCGTTGCCGGCAGCAGCTGGGCTGGTGCCGCCGGTCAGCAGATCGAACAGGTTGCCCTGGCCGCTGGCCCGGTCCCGGGCGCGGGAACCAGCCCAGTCGAGCACGAGGTCGAGATCGGCCATCAGCTGGGCCCGGTTGGCGCTGGCCTCGAGGGAGTCGAGGGCGCCGGAGTGGATCAGGGCCTCCAGGGCCCGGCGGTTGAGCTGCTGACCGGGGATGCGATCACAGAGATCGGCCAGGGAGCGGAACGGCCCCTCACCGCTGCGGCTTTCGATCAGCTGGCGGATGGCGCCATCACCGAGATTGCGCACCGCCGACAGGCCGAACAGGATGCGATCGCCCACGGGAGTGAAATCGATGCCGGAGGCATTCACATCCGGAGGCATCACCTGAATGCCCATGGCATTGCAATTGGCGATGTAGCGCTGCACCTTGGCCGAATCACCGGCATTCACGGTGAGCAGGGCCGCCATGTAGGCCACCGGATAGTGGGCCTTGAGGTAGGCCGTCTGATAGGTCACAGCGCCATAGGCGGTGGAGTGGCTCTTGTTGAAGCAGTATTCGGCGAACAGCACCATCTGCTCAAACAGCGCCTCGGCGAGGCTGGGCTCCACCCCCCGCTCACTGGCCCCCTTCACGAAGATGCTCTGATGCTTCTCCATCTCGCTCTTCTTCTTCTTGCCCATCGCCCGCCGCAGCAGATCAGCTTCGCCCAGGGAATAGCCGGCGAGATCCTGAGCGATCTTCATGATCTGCTCCTGATACACCATGATCCCGTAGGTCTCCCGCAGGATCGGTTCAAGCTTGGCGTGGGCGAATTCGATGGCCTCACGGCCATGCTTGCGGTTGATGAATTTGGGGATCAGGCCAGCATCCAGAGGCCCCGGCCTGTACAGGGCAAGCACCGAGGAGATGTCCTCCAGGGATGAGGGCTTGAGATCGCGCACGATCTGGCGCATGCCACTCGATTCCAGCTGGAAGATGCCCTCCAGATCACCGCGGGCCAGCAGACCGTAGGTGCCGGGATCATCGAGGGGGAGCGCATCGGGGTCCACCGCGGTGCCGGTGCTCTGTTTCACCAGATCGATGGTCTTGTCGATCATGGTGAGGTTCTTGAGGCCCAGGAAGTCCATCTTCAGCAGACCCATCGACTCCACGTCCTCCATGAAGTACTGGGTGATCACCTGGCCGTCGTTGTTGCGCTGCAGGGGCACCAGCTCATCGAGGGGCTCGGCGGCGATCACCACGCCGGCGGCATGCACACCGAAGGTCTTGTTGGTGCCCTCGATCCGCATGGCCAGATCCACCCAGTGGCGCACCCGGTCGTCATTCTCGTATTTGTCCCGGAACTCCGGCGCCGGAGACTCGGCACCGATCATCTCCCTGAGCTTGGCCGGTTTACCCCGCACCACCGGGATCAGCTTGGCCAGGCGATCGGCTTCACCGTAGGGGATGTCGAGCACCCGGGCCACATCCTTGAGCACCGCCTTGGACGTCATGCGGTTGAAGGTGATGATCTGGGCCACCTTGTCCTCGCCGTAGCGACGGGTGACGTACTCGATCACCTCCCCGCGGCGCTCGATGCAGAAGTCGGTGTCGATGTCCGGCATCGACTTGCGCTCGGGGTTGAGGAAGCGTTCGAACAGCAGGCCGTGGGTGACCGGGTCGATGTTGGTGATGCCCAGGGCGTAGGCAACCAGCGATCCGGCGGCAGAACCGCGGCCAGGTCCGACGGGAATAGCGTTGTCGCGGGCGAAGCGGATGTAGTCCCACACCACCAGGAAGTAGGTGGGAAAGCCCATCTCCTCCATCACCTCCAGCTCGTAGGCCAGGCGCTCGCCATAGCCGCCCGGGAAGACCTCACCGGCGGCCAGACCGAGACGGCCACGGAGTCCCAGCTCGCTCACCTCGCGCAGATAGCTCACCGGTGTGTGCCCCTCGGGAATCGGGAAGCGCGGCATCTGGTAGTGACCGAGGATGTTGTAGGCCTCCACTTTCTCGGCAACCCGTGCGGTGTTGGCCACCGCCCGCGCAATCACCTCGGCGCTCAGGTGATCACCGAAGAGCTGCAGCATCTCTGCCTCACTCTTGATGTACTCGGTGCCCGTGTAGCGCAGGCGCTTCTCATCGCTGATCAGCTTGCCGGTGAGCACGCAGAGCAGGGCGTCGTGGGCCTCCACGTCGCCCACGCTCAGGTAGTGGGCATCGTTGGTGGCGATCAGCTCAATGCCCAGCTCAGCACCGATCCTGGCGAGCTCGGTATTGACGATGCGGTCCTCGATGCCGCCGTGGTCCTGGATCTCCAGGTAGAAGTCGTCGCCGAACACCTCCTGGTACCAGCGCGCCACGTTGCGGGCGGCATCCGGCCGGCCGCGCAGGATCGCCTGGGGAATCTCACCCCCCAGACAGGCGGTGGCCACGATCAGCCCCTCGCTGTACTGCCGCAGCGTGGCCTTGTCGATGCAGGCGCGGGCGAAGATGCCCCGACCGCGCATGCCGCGCAGGTGGCTGATACTGGTGAGCTTCACCAGATTGCGATACCCCACCGCATTCCTGGCCAGCACCACCAGGTGGTAGCGGCGCTCCTTCTTGGGTGGGTTGGGGTCATCCAGCGAGCCGTTGATGACGTACATCTCATTGCCGATGATCGGCTTGATGTCCGCCTTCTCGCAGAGCTTCAGCAGTTCGATGGCGCCATACATGACGCCATGGTCAGTGAGGGCCAGGGCCGGCATGCCCAGCTCCCTGGCCCGCTCCACCATCGCCGGCAGCTGGCTGGCTCCGTCGAGGAGGCTGTAGTCGCTGTGGTTGTGGAGGGGAACGAAGGCCAAGGGGAGCTGCGGCTGTGGGGCCCGATGCCGGGGCTGCACACCAGATGTGGTGTGCCGGTTGCAGAGTAACCGCGCTCAGGGCAGCAGGGAAGCCTCAGGGCATCAGGGAGGCCTCCGGCACCAGCTCGGCCCCGGGCCGCCGATCCATCACCCGGGCGGCGGTTTCGTAGTGGTGGGCCACCTGCAGCAGGCGCGGCTCCTGCAGCACCCCGGCGATCAGCTGCAGGCCGATCGGCAGGCCCTGAGCATCGAAGCCGCAGGGCACACTGATGGCCGGCAGCCCCGCCATGTTGGCCGGGATGGTGAGCAGATCGGCCAGATACATGGCCAGCGGGTCGTCGCTGTGGGCTCCGAACCGGAAGGCCGTGGTGGGGGAGGTGGGAGTGAGCAGCACGTCCACCGTCTCGAAGGCCCGGTCAAAGTCGCGCCGTATCAAGGTGCGCACCTGCTGGGCCTTCCTGTAGTAGGCGTCCACATAGCCGGCGGAGAGGGCGTAGGTGCCGATCAGGATCCGACGCTGCACCTCATCGCCGAAGCCCTCGGCGCGGCTGCGGGCGGTCATCTCGGCCAGGCTGGCGCTGCCGCCCCCCTCGTCCAGGCTGGCCCGGTAGCCGTATTTCACTCCGTCGTAACGGGCCAGATTGGCGGAGGCTTCCGAGGGGGCGATCACGTAGTAGGTGGCGATGCCGTCGTTGAAGCGGGGACAGCTCACATCCACCAGCTCGCAGCCCAGGGTCTGGAGCTGCTCCGCTGCCGCCATCACCGCGGCCTTCACCTCGGGCGCCAGCCCTTCGGCCTCGAAGCACTCGCGCACGATGCCCACCCGCAGCCCGGCCACCGGCTGCTGCAGGGCGGCGGTGTAATCGGGCACCGGTGCCGTCAGGCAGGTGGAGTCACGCGGGTCGGCGCCGGCGATCACCTGCAGGATCTCGGCGGCATCGGCTACCGACCGGCTGAATGGTCCGACCTGGTCGAGAGAGCTCGCAAAGGCCACCAGGCCCCAGCGGCTGACCCGGCCGTAGGTGGGCTTCAGCCCAACGACGCCACAGAAGCTGGCGGGCTGGCGGATGGAGCCACCGGTGTCGGATCCCAGCGAGCCAAGGCACTCGCCGGCGGCCACGGCGGCGGCGCTGCCACCGGAACTGCCGCCCGGCACCCGCTGCGGATCCCAGGGGTTGCGGCTGGGTCCGAAGGCGGACGTCTCGGTGGAGCTGCCCATGGCGAACTCATCGAGGTTGGTCTTGCCGAGCAGCACGGCACCGGCCTGCCACAGCCGCCCGGTGACGGTGCTTTCGTAAGGCGGCACGAACGACTCCAGCATGCGGCTGGAGCAGGTGGTGCGAATGCCCTGGGTGCAGAGGTTGTCCTTGATCGCCAGCGGCACGCCCGCCAGCGGCGGCAGAGACTCTCCGGCGGCCCGGGCCGCATCGATGCGGTCGGCATCGGCGCGGGCACGCTCGGCGGTCACCTCCAGGAAGGCGTGCAGGCTGTCATCCACGGCCTCGATGCGCGCCAGACAGCGGTCGGTGAGCTCACGGGCGGACACCTCTCCGCGCTCCAGCCGCCCACGCCATTCGGCGATACCCATGCCAACCGGTTCCCAGTTGGCTGGGACGCTATCAGCCAGGAGACGCATGACCGAACGGATGTCGGTCGCTCAGTCGGTCTCGGTGAGGGGTTCGCCGCGTCGGGTGCGCAGCAGGGCATGGTCGATGGCGGCCGGCTCCTCACTGCGCAGGTCGTCGAGAAAGGCTGGCAGCTCCCGCTCCAGGGTGCTGCGGCGCAGGTAGGGACCGAACCAGTAGGTGACATCGGGATCCCTGGTGCGCACCCGTGCCCACCAGGCCAGGCCCAGGGCATTGGCGCTGCTGCGCACGGGCCAGAGCAGGGGATTCATGGTGGAGGAGGGAGTCGTTCCCCATTGTGCCCGCCCACCGGAAGCAGGTCGGTGCCGCGGCTCGATGGCGGGCTCAGGGACGCAGAGAACCCAGATCGACATCCGCGGCGAACGAGGTGCCGGTGCCGGCCGCGAAGTCAAGCTCGATCGCCGTCCCGGTCGAGGAGGGTTCGGATTCGTTGACGCGCAGGGATTCAGGGGCCTCGATCTCAGGCTCGATGGCGCTGTCTGTCGCGAGGTCAGTGCCGGTGTCTGGCTCGGTGGCTGGACCCGGTTGGGACACAGGTGACTGGTGAAGCTCCGTTTCGTGCGGCTGCGTGGATGGCTGCGGCTCGGGGAGCGGGGGCGAGGGCAGCTGGGGGCGCAGCAGCCGCGGAGCGGGATCACCGCCGCGCAGGCCGCGCATCCAGCCACGGCGGGCCACTTCATAGAGGAGCAGGGCCGTGGCCACGGAGGCATTCAGGCTGGGTGTCGCCCCGCGCAGGGGGATGCTCACCA
>JBFLKL010000049.1:0-2616 GCA_040883175.1 Synechococcaceae cyanobacterium
CCACCTGGCGCCGCACCGGGATGGCGGCCTCGGCCAGCAGCCTCTCACCCAGTCGATTGGCCGCAGGCGAACCCAGGTGCAGGTCCCGGTCGCGCAGCAGCAACGCCGGCCGCTGGCCCCGGCCCCGCGCCGCCAGGGCGATCTCCACCGCCGCCGCGCCGCCGCCGCGGATGGGCAGATCCGGTTCCGGCTCCCCAGGAGCGGCGGACTCCGGACCCGTTTCGCTGAGGCGGGCGTCGGCCCAGGCGAGGAACGGTTCCAGGGGCTTGACGGCCACGGCCTGGTCGGCAGCGGGGATGGCGGTCTCCGAGCCCACGTCCAGGCTCAGCCAGTCCCAGTGCAGGGGCGGCCGACCCGCGAGCGTGAGCGTGCGGGCGAGCGGGTCCAGGCCGGTGATCTCGGCAACCCAGAAGGTCACCCCCGCCAGCTCGCACAGGCGCCGCAGATCGATGGCGCAGGCGCCGCGGTCGTAGAGGCCGGCCAGCAGGCCGGGCACCATCCCGGAGTACAGGGAGGTGCTGGCGCGGCTCACCAGGCTGATCACGCCGGCCCCCAGCGCTGCCGGGCCCCTCCTGCCGCGGCCCTGGCGGCGGGCTGCCATCGCCCAGCGCAGCAGCACCAGGGCGTGGGTGTGGCCGCCGCCGGCGAGAACCAGGTGGCCGGAGTGCCGTGGACTGTGCACAGGGCGTGGCTGGCCTGGGGCCTTCAGAAGGGCAGCGGCAGGAAGACCTTGGTGGCCAGCGGTGCCAGGAACTGCAGCACGCCCAGGGCGCTGCCGAGGGCCATCGAGCCGATGCCGTTGCCACCGCCGGTGGGCTGTTCCGGTGAGGCCTTCACCTGCTCGGCGGCCTGGCGCAGCTGTTCGGCCTGTTCCTGCTCGCCGGCGGCCTCATAGAGGCTGGCGGCGTAGGCGAAGTCGTTGGCCGCTTCCTCCCGTTTGCCGAGCTGGCTGCGGGCGATGCCCCGCGCCAGCCAGCTCACCCCGGCGGCAGGTTCGCGGCGGATGGCGGCACTGAACCACTGCTCGGCCTCCGGGTAGCGTCCCTTCTGGGCGGCTTCCACCCCGGCGTTGTGCAGCTCACCGAAGCTCAGCAGTCCCTGGTCGATGCCGCGAGCGCCCTGCCAGTGGGCCCGGCTGAGGGCGCCGGGGCTGAGCAGGGCGCCGCTGAGATCCGCCTGGCGCAGGTCCGTGCCTTCAAGGCGCGCACCGCGCAGGTCGGCGCCCCGCAGCGATGCGCCCATCAGGCTGGTGAAGCTGAGGTCGGCCCCGCTCAGTCGGGCACCACCGAGCCTTGCCTGACCCAGGTTGGCCCGTTGCAGGCGAGCGCCGCTGAGATCGGCATCGGCCAACTGGGCGTGCACCAGATCGGCACCGGCCAGATCGCAGCCCGGGCAGCGGAGCTGCCCCAGCAGCTCGATCAGGGCCTCGGTGCCACCGGTCGGCGTGGCTCCGGGCCCGGAGCGGACCTGGGCGAGGGCTGCCGCGGCGGTGCCGAACAGCCCGGCCGCACCGAGGGCTGCCGCAGCCGTGAACATGGCCACACCCCTCGGAACACCTTCACGTCCCGGCATGGTCCTGGCCCTGGCGGCGCTCGTCGTCGCGGCGCACGTCGTCGCGGCGCACGTTGTGTCGGCGCTGGTCGTGGCGGTGCTGGCGGTGGTGCTGGTGGCCGTGCCGTTGGTGGCCCGGATGAGCCGGCGACGTGGGGTCATGGCCCGGATCCACTTGCCTGTCTTATAGCGCTGCTGCGGGCCTGCTTCAGCTGGCGCAGGGATCTTCTCCAGCTTGCAGCCGCCTGCCGGGCCCCTTGCCCCTGGGAGGCCGTCCCGGCGAACCGGCGCAGGGCATGGCTGCGGGCCAGGTCGCTCAGCGGTATGGCCAGGCCTGGATACGTCCGCACGGCCCGCCTGCAGAGGGCCTCCAGGGTTTCGCCGGGCTCCGGCTCGACCCTGAGGCCGCGCAGCACGGCCAGCAGCTCGGCCAGGTCGCGGGCGATGCGATCCCGGCGTCGCCCCGAACGCCGCAGTTGCCAGACCGCCAGGGCGCCGGCCAGTCCCAGCGTCACGCCCATCAGGATCACAAGCCCCAGGGCCCAGCGCCGACCGCCCAGCAGCCATGCCATCAGCGCCTCCTGCCGCGTGCGGTCGAAACCGAGCCACCAGCGGCTCCAGGCCATGTCCAGACCCCACCACTGACGCTGCAGCCAGCGCCAGCCGCTCAGCGTCCGTGGTGCGTCCGCCCGGGCCGCCGCCGCTGGACCCTGACCCGCAGCGGCCGTGGTCCAGCCGCTGGGATCGATCCGAAGCCAGCCCCGGTCGGCCAGCCACACCTCGCTCCAGGCATGGGCATCGCTCTGGCGCAGCTCCAGGTAGCTGGTACCGCCCACCGGCACCACCCAGCTACCGCCCCGATAGCCGCTCACCGTGCGGCTGGGAACGCCCGCGGCGCGCATCAGGGCGCTGAAGGCGCTGGCGTAGTGGCCACAGAAGCCCATCCGGCTCTCGAACAGAAACACATCCAGTCCGTCCTGGTCCGGCAGTGTCCCGGGCCGGCTGTCGTAGCGAAAGCCGCCGGTCTCGAACCAGGCCTGGGCCGCGGCGATGCGGGCTGCCGGA
>JBFLKL010000305.1:0-3207 GCA_040883175.1 Synechococcaceae cyanobacterium
AACCATTCGGCCGGTCCGCCCACCTTCCAGGTGGTGAACTCCCTCAGGTCCACCCTCGGTCGCAGGGCCAGGGATCGGCGCAGACTCGACGACGGGCTGACGGGAGGGGCCATGGCTGGGGCTAGGCCACGAGCTCCCGCAGGTCGGTGGACAGGCTGCAGAGGCGTTCCCAGAGGCTGTTCACGTCTCCGGCGCCCATGGCCAGCACCAGATCGCCGGTCGCACTGTCCCGGCTGATGGTTTCCGCCAGCTGGTCCATCGAGGCGGCCACGGTGACGGGCAGGGACGGCGCCAGGCGGCGTATGGCCTCCGCCAGGGCCTCACTGCTCACCCCTTCGATCGGCTGCTCCCCGGCGGCGTAGAGGGGTGCGATCTGCACGGCATCGGCCCGGGCCAGGGCCGTGGCGAACTCCTCGAGGAACTGGGCCGTGCGGCTGTAGCGATGGGGTTGAAACACCGCCAGCAGGCGCTGGGGCGGGGCGGGCAGGGGGCTGCGCCCGCTGGTCACCATCAGCCGCGCCATCTCCAGAGTGGCGGCCACTTCACTGGGGTGATGGGCGTAGTCGTCCACAACCATGCGGCCGTTCCAGACGCCGCGGACATCGAAACGGCGCCCGGGTGGCCGCAGCTCGCAGACGGCCTCGGCCAGGGTGCTGAAGGCCACACCCTCCAGCCGGCACGCGGCGAGGGACGCGGCGGCGTTGCTGAGGTTGTGACGGCCGGGCAGGGGCAGCTCGAGGTGGCCCATCAGCACGCCCTGCTCATAGAAGGCGACCCGGCTGCCGTCCCCCCGCGCCTCGATGGCGATGGCCGCGAAGTCAGCCCCCTCAGGCGATTCGATCGACCACCAGTGGTCGGCGCCGAAATGCTTCCTCAGAACCGGACAGTCCCGGTTGGCGAGCAGCCGCCGGCTGCCGCCGGCGAAGCGCTGCAGGGTGGCGATCAGGGCGTCCAGATCCGGATAGTGGTCGGTGTGGTCGAGCTCCACATTGGTGAGCACGCCGAGCTGGGGCCGGAACTTCACCAGCGAGCCATCGGATTCGTCCGCCTCGGCCACCAGCAGCCGGCCGGCGCCGTGGCGGCCGTTGCTGCCGAAGGCGGGGACCACGCCGCCGATCACCGCCGTGGGGTCGTGGCCGGTGGCGGCCAGCAGGCTCGCCACCAGGGTGCTGGTGGTGGTCTTTCCGTGGCTGCCTGCCACGGCAATGGTGGGCTGGCTGTTGATCAGGGCCGCCAGCACATCGGAGCGATGACAGATCGGCAGGCCCAGCCGCCGGGCTTCACTCAGCTCGGGGTTGGAGTCCGGAACCGCCGAACTGATCACCACCAGGGGGGGCTGGGCGTTGCCGCTGTTCACGGCTGCGAGGGTGGCTGCGGTCTGCTCCAGGAACACCCGCACCCCCAGCTTCCGCAGCCGCTCCAGTACCGAACTGTCGCGACGATCGGAGCCGCTCACGCGATGGCCTCGCTCCGCCAGGATCGCTGCCAGGGCCGACATGCCGATGCCGCCGACACCGATGAAGTGCAGGGGCTGCTGTCGGCTGAGCGGGGGGATCAAGGATGGGCTCCGGTCCGGGGTCTGGACACCGAGGGCATCCGCGATGCTGCCAGACGGGCTGTCAGCGGCCAAGGGTGGAAAATAAGGTGTTGCGGTGGCGCTTGCCGTGACGACTTGCAACACCCGCTGCCACTCCATCTACGTCCCCTCCCGGGGCGGCGCTCGGAGGAGGGGGTGGAGCAGGTGAATTCTGTATGATTAGCGCCCAAATCTCCCTGCCGCCGGCGGATTCCGCCTGCCTTTGCCATGACTTTGAAAGTTGCGATCAACGGATTCGGCCGCATCGGTCGCAACTTCATGCGCTGCTGGCTCAGCCGCGGTGCCAACACCGGCATCGAAGTTGTGGGACTCAACGACACCTCCGATCCCAAGACCAACTCCCACCTGCTGCAGTACGACTCGATGCTGGGTCGCATCCGCGATGCCGAGGTGTCCTACGCCGAAAACGCCATCGTGGTGAACGGGCGTGAGATCAAGTGCTTCTCTGACCGCAATCCGCTCAACCTCCCCTGGAAGGAATGGGGGGTGGATCTGGTGATCGAGAGCACGGGCGTGTTCGTGGATCAGGCTGGTGCCGGCAAGCACATTGAAGCCGGTGCCAAGAAGGTGCTGATCACGGCTCCGGGCAAGGGTGAGGGCGTCGGCACGTTCGTGGTCGGCGTCAACGACCACGAATACCGCCACGACGACTGGCAGATCGTCTCCAACGCCAGCTGCACCACCAACTGCATGGCTCCGCTGGTGAAGGTGCTCGATCAGACCTTCGGGATCGTCAAGGGCACGATGACCACCACCCACAGCTACACGGGTGACCAGCGCATCCTCGATGCCTCCCACCGCGATCTGCGCCGCGCCCGGGCCGCCGCCATCAACATCGTGCCCACCAGCACCGGCGCCGCCAAGGCCGTGGCCCTGGTCTACCCGCCTGTGAAGGGCAAGCTCAACGGCATCGCCCTGCGCGTCCCCACCCCCAATGTGTCGGTGGTCGACATGGTGCTGGAGGTGAACCGGGCCACCACCCGCGAGGAGGTCAACGCCACCCTCAAGGCCGCCGCCGAGGGGCCCATGAAGGGCATCATCAAGTATTCCGACCTGCCTCTGGTCTCGAGCGATCATGCCGGTACCGATGAGAGCACCATCGTCGATTCCGACCTCACCCTGGTGATGGGCGACAACATGCTGAAGGTGGTGGCCTGGTACGACAACGAATGGGGCTACAGCCAGCGGGTCGTTGACCTGGCCGAGGTGGTGGCCCGCAACTGGAAGTGAGCGAAACCAGGGCCCTCCGGAACGCCCCCCTCCTCCCCCAGCCAGCCGATCGCTCCCCTGCCGGCTGAGCGTTCATCCAGGCAGCCGATGATCTGAGCGCCAGGCAGCATCGCCACCAGGCGCTCAGCCCAGCAGGGGTGGAGGGCCAGCAGCAGTTCGAAATCCTCCCCGCCTTCCAGGCACCAGTCGGTTGCCCCGGGCAGCCCGGCCATGGCTGGATCCAGCGGAAGCCGCGCCCGCTCCAGAAGGGCACGGCATCCGCTGGCCACGGCCACGGCCCGGACGGCCGCCGCCAGTCCGTCACTGCTGTCGGTGCCGCCCACCCGCCAGCCCATGCCCCCGGGCCGGCTGGCATGCAGGGCTGCCACAGCATCCAGGCG
>JBFLKL010000306.1:0-3124 GCA_040883175.1 Synechococcaceae cyanobacterium
ACTCCAGCAGGACAGCCCCCCCGGGCCGGGACGGGCGAAGTGCCAGCGGCTGTTGCCGATCAGCAGCCACCGGGCGGGATCGGCGCCGTCAGCCTCAGATCCCTTCACCCATCAGGCCGGGCAGGTGGATGCCGCACTCCTGCTTGAGCCCTCCGAAGCGGGTCTGTCGACCGCTGAGGGAGCCGCTGTCGGGAGCGCTGGAATGCCAGTCACCCACGCTGGAGTAGCCCTGCTCGAACAGCGGATGCTGGGGCAGGTCGTGCTCCTGCATGTAGTAGTAGACGTCGCGGTTGGTCCAGCTCAGCAGGGGGCGCAGTGACCAGCGCTGGCGCACGCCGTCGAGCACCTCCATCGCGCGCCGGTGGTCGGTCTGGCTGCCCCGCACCCCGCTGGCCCAGCAGGTGACCCCAAGGGCGCGGAGGGCGCGGTCCAGCGGCTCCACCTTGCGGATCCGGTGGTAGAGCTCGAGGTCCTCGACGCGGCCCGTCTCCCACAGGCGCCCGTGCAGAGCCTCCATGCGGGCTGGACTCATCTCCGCCTGAGCCACGTGCAGGTCGATTTCCAGGAGCTCCCTGAGCTGCTCGGCGTAGCGGTAGGTCTCGGCAGGCAGGTAACCCGTATCCACCCACACCACCTTCACGACTCTGCCCCGCTCCCAGGCCAATCGGGTCACCAGATGCAGCAGCACGGCTGACTGAATCCCGAAACTGGTGGTGATGGCGAAGCCATCGGCGAAGGTGTCCTGCGCCCACACCAACCGGCCGTAGGCATCGCGGTCCACAAGGAGCTGGCGGGCAGCCTCGAGCGCCACGGGGTGACCCTCGTGGTCGCGGGGCAGGGTCTGGGCCGGGGCGATGACCATGGCGCCATCATCACTCCCCGACCGCAGCGATGGTTAGGGTTTGCAAGGCAGATGCGAGAACCCGCAGCGATGACCCGCACGGAGACCCGCACCGATCCGCAGCTCCCGGACCCACCCAGCAGCGATCCGAGCGACTCCACAGCGCCGATCGTCATCGTGGGCGGCGGCTTCGGGGGGTTGTACACGGCTCTGACCCTCTCCGAACAGCGCCACCATCCACCTCTGCTCCTGATCGAGCCCCAGGAGTGCTTCCTGTTTCTGCCCCTGCTCTACGAGCTGCTCAGCGATGAGCTCCGTCGCTGGGAGATCGCCCCCCGCTACGACGCTCTGCTGGCCGGCCGCGGGGTGGCCTGGCTGCAGGACCGGGTGGTGACCATCGACGCCCACCAGCGGCGCCTTCACACCGCCGGAGGCCGGGATGTGGGCTACGGCCAGCTGGTGCTCGCCACCGGCGCCCTCACCCACAGCTTCGGCATTCCCGGAGTGGTGGAGCACAGCCTCGGCTTCCGCAGCCTGGCCGATGTGGAGCGCCTGAAAGGGGTGGTCGAGCGGCTGCGGCAGGAGCGCCGCCCCCTGCAACGCCTGGCCGTGGTGGGGGCCGGCCCCAGCGGCGTGGAACTGGCCTGCAAGCTGGCCGACCTGCTGGATGGCGCCGCCGTGGTGGAACTGGTGGAGCAAGGACCGATGGCCCTCCCCCAGGCCCGGGCATTCAACCGCGAGCAGGCCACCCTGGCCCTGCAGCGCCGGGACGTGCGCCTGCGCTGCGGCTGCAGGGTGCTGGAGGTGGGACCCGACCACCTGGATCTGCAAACGAGCACGGGGCCGGAGCGGCTTGCCGTGTCAGCGGTGGTGTGGACCGCCGGACTGGACTTCGCGCCACCGGTGATCCAGCCGGAGCCCCACCACGATCGCCGCGGCCGCCTGGTGGTGGAGGCATCGCTGCGGCTGCGGGGCCAAGCCCACCTGTTCGCCGTCGGCGACATCGCCAGCCTTGCCGCCGACGGGGATGGCGACGACGGTTCGCCCCCACTGCCCGCCACCGCCCAGGTGGCCTTTCAGCAGGCCGCCTGCCTGGCGGACAACCTGCTGCGGGAACGCCGCGGGGAGCCGCTGGAGCCGTTCCACTTTCAGGATCTGGGCGAGATGATCAGTCTGGGCCGGGGCGAGGCAAGCCTCGTGGCCGCAGGTTTCACCCTCGCCGGAACCGCGGCCTTTCAGCTGCGCCGCCTGGCCTACCTGGCACGGCTGCCGGGACGCTCCCATCAACTGCGGGTCGCGGCCGGCTGGCTGGCCGACTGGCAGCGATGAGCCGCGGCCGGCGCCCGCGCGGCCTGCTGCTCGATGCCATGGGCACCTTGATCGGCCTGCGGGACCCGGTGGGCCGCACCTATGCCGCAGCAGCGGCTCGCCATGGGATCCAGGCGGATCCAGAGGCCGTGGAACGGGCGTTCCGCATCTCCTATCTCCAGGCGCCAGCGCTGGCCTTTCCCGGCCTCAGCGGCGAGGATCTGGAACGCGCCGAACGGAGCTGGTGGGGGGATCGGATCCGCGAAAGCCTGGGGGGCGCCGGTGGGCCGCCGGCACCCGAAGACCTGGTGCATGAGCTGTTCCGGCACTACGCCGACCCCGCCCACTGGCGCGTCTATGACGACGTGCCCGCCCAGCTGGAGCGCTGGCACGGCCGCGGGCTGGGGCTGGCGGTGGTGAGCAACTTCGACAGCCGACTGCCAGGCCTGCTGGAGGGACTGGGGCTGGCCCGCTGGCTGAGCGTCGTGGTGGTGTCGAGCGCCGCCGGCGCCGCCAAGCCGCAGCCGACCCCCTTCCGGCTGGCTCTGCAGGCCCTGGGGCTGAGCCCCAGCCAGGCCTGGCATGTGGGCGACAGTCCCGAGGATGTGCAGGGGGCCGCGGCAGCCGGCCTGCGCTGCCTGCTGGTGCGCCGCCCTTGAGACAGGGGCAGCTGGGAGGCCGCACGGCGGGCCTGAGGCCGGCCCAGCGGCGGCGGCTGGAGCAGCTTTGTCATCGCCGCCACCCGCCGGCAGCCGTGGCCGAGCTGCTCTGCCTGCAGCGCCTGGCGACGGAGAGCCGTGACCTGGAGCTGCCGCTCACCCTGGTGATCGATGGACGCGGTCTCTGCCGCCTGCTCTGGGTGGGTCCGTTGCAGTCCTGGGGCCAGCACAGTGACACCCTGCCAGGGGCCCGGCGGGGGCAGGGCGGGGCTCTGCGCCTGGTCCCCTGCTGCGGCCGCTGCCGGCAGCTGGAGCC
>JBFLKL010000050.1:0-8642 GCA_040883175.1 Synechococcaceae cyanobacterium
CCGCGGCGGGGGGCCGAAGGCCCGCCGGCGCCCACGACGCCCCCGGGGCGATGGTGCTTGGGGCGCCCCATCTGCGGGCGGCCGCTCCGCCGGCGGTGGGGGTGCGGCTGGTGTCCCCGCCGCCCGAGGAGCGGGGGGGCGGCGCGCGCACGGTGATCGCTGCCGGAGCCCTGGAGGGGGTGAGCGCGATCTTCGGCGCCCACGTCACCCATCACTACCGCGTCGGCCAGATCATGGTGGCGGCCGGGGTGATCACGGCCCAGTCCGACCGCTTCCGGATCGACGTGCACGGCCGGGGCGGCCACGGCGCCAGGCCCCATGAGGCCACCGACGCGGTGGTGATCACCGGTTTTCTGATCACCGCCCTGCAGACCCTGGTGTCGCGGGAGATCGATCCGGTGCACCCCTCGGTGGTGACCATCGGCCGGGTGCAGGCTGGCTCGGCGCCGAATGTGATCGCCGAGACGGCCGTGCTCGAGGGCAGCATCCGCACCACCCTGCCAACGGTGCGCGATCAGCTCCATGCCGGCCTGCGGCGCATGTCCCGCGCCCTGGGCGATCTGCACAACGCCGAGCTGGAGGTGACGATCCAGCCCGGCTATCCGCCGGTGGTGAACACCGCCGCGGAAGCCCGCCTGGCCGATCGCGCCGCCCGTGCGGTGGTGGGCGACGCCGGCCTGATGGCCCTGGACCACCCCAGCATGGGCAGTGAGGACTTCGCCTACTACCTCGAGAGGATCCCCGGCTGCTACGTGCGCTTCGGGGCCCGGCCCGAAGGCAGCCCCTACGTGCCCCTGCACAGTCCTGCCTTCGACATCGACGAGGGGGTGCTGCCGGTGGGCGCCGCCTTCTTCGAGGCGGTGGTGCGCGAGGCGGAACGGCAGCGGACGGGCCTCGCCCCGGCGTCCTGAGCGCAGGCGCGGGGGATGGACTTCACGCCGTCTGCGACCTTCTCCGTGGGCATGGAACTGGAGCTGCAGCTGCTTGATCCCGCCAGCCTCGACCTCGCCGATGCGGTGCTGCCCCTGCTGGAGACCTACACCGACCGGCGCTTCGTGAAGCCGGAGTTCCTGCAGAACACGGTGGAGGTGGTGTCACCGGTGGCGGCGGATCTCACCGAGCTGGAGGCCGGCCTGCGGCCCCTGCTCACCGATCTGCTCCGGCACGTCGACGGGCTGGGACTGGCCGTGTGCGGCGCCGGCACCCATCCCTTCAATGCCCGGCCGGCCGTGTTCAGCCCCAGCAGGCGCTACCGCCTGATGGAGCGGAACTACGGCTGGCTGGGGCACCATCAGGTGACCTTCGCCACCCACGTGCATCTGGGCATGCCGGGCGGTGACGAGGCGCTCACCGTGATGCGCGAGCTCAAGCCCTTCCTGCCCCTGTTGGTGGCGCTCTCCGCCAGCTCACCCTTCTGGCATGGCAGCGACACCGGCTTCGCGGCCTTCCGCCACCGGGTGCTGGCCGCCTCGCGCACCTATGGCATCCCTCCAGACTTCGCCGACTGGGCCGGCTTTCAGCGGTTCTTCAGCACCATGGCCCGGGCCGGGGTGCTGCGCACGGTGCGCGACATCCACTGGGACCTGCGGCCCTGCCCCCACTTCGGCACCCTGGAGGTGAGGGTGATGGATGCCCAGCCCACGCTGGCGGAGGCGCTGGCGCTGGCTGCGCTGCTGCGGGCGCTGGTGCGCTTCCTGCAGGCCTCCCGCGACTCCTGGACTCCCCCTGGGGCCCTGGCCTCCCAGCCCTGGTGGACGCTCAGGGACAACTGCTTCATCGCCTCGCGCGATGGGCTCAAGGCCCGTGTCATCGCCAGCCAGGACGGTGATCTGATGGCCCTGCGACGAATCGCCGCCCAGGTGCTGGAGTGGGTGCGCCCCTGGGCCGCGGCCGATGAGCGGCCCTGGCTGGACCGACTCGAGGCCTCGATCGCGTCGGGGCTCCCCTACGCCCGTCAGCGCCGCCTGCTGCGGCGCAGCGGCTGCCTCTGGGAAGTGGTGGCGGCCCTGGGCCGGGAGTTCCGTGCCGGGCTCGGCTGACCGCCGTGCACCCTGGTTCAATCCGGGGTTCAGTGGGGGCGATGGGCTTCGAAGAAGGCCAGCTCCAGCTCCATCGCCCGCCGGTAGATGTGTTCCACCGCGCTGCCGGGCCGGGCCAGGCGGTCCAGGAGCTGCTCCAGGCGGAGCGCCAGGGCCTCGAAGGCCGGATCGGCGTAGGTGTCGATCCAGTCGGCGTAGGCGTGGACGGGGCGGCCCACCTGGGCGCGGAGCTGCTGACCCAGCCAGGCGTACAGCCGCAGGCAGGGGGTCATGGCGGTGCAGATCAGGCCGGGATCGCCGCTGCGGGCGGTGTCCAGCAGGAAGCCCGTGTAGGCGGTGGTGGCCGGCAGCGGTGTGGTGGTGTCCAGATCGATCTGCCAGCGGCCGGCGTAGCCGGCATGGAGCTGCAGTTCCTCCAGCGCCCCCCGCAGCAATTCGGCGAAGGTGATCAGGCTCTCCCGGTCGGGGCTGTGGGCGATGGCCAGGGCGTAGGCCCGGGCGAAGCTCTCCAGGAAGTAAGCGTCCTGGGCCACATAGCCACAGAAGGCGGCGCGGGGCAGGGTGCCCTGGGCCAGCCCCTGCACGAACGGGTGCCACAGGGCGTCCCGGGCGAGGCCGGTGTTGCCGGCCCAGAGCCGCCCGGCCAGCCCCCCGCTCATGGCCGGCCCGCCTGCCCCGGCCGGACTGGCTGCACCATGCGGCCGGGCTGCACCCAGTGGTCGAACTCCTCGGCGCTGATCTCCCCCAGCACCAGGGCCGCTTCGCGCAGGCTGAGGCGGTGCTGGTGGGCGTGCTTGGCGATGGCGCAGGCCCGGTCGTAGCCGATCGCCGGCGTCAGTGCCGTCACAAGCATCAGGCTCTGATCCACCAGGCTTTCGATGCGCGCCGTGTTCGCCTCCAGGCCCTCGATGCAGAAGCGCCGGAAGCCGGTGGCGGCCCCGGTCAGCAGCTCGATGCTCTCAAGCAGGTTGTGGGCCAGCAGGGGCTTGAACACGTTGAGCTCGAAGTTGCCCTGGCTGGCGGCCATCTGCACGGCGGTGTTGTTGCCCATCACCTGCACGGCCACCATCGTCAGGCTCTCGCACTGGGTGGGGTTCACCTTGCCCGGCATGATCGAGGAGCCGGGCTCGTTCTCCGGCAGGATCAGCTCACCCAGGCCGCAGCGGGGTCCACTGGCGAGCCAGCGGATGTCGTTGGCGATCTTCATCAGGCTGCCGGCCAGCACGGTGAGGGCGCCGTGGGCCGCCGCCAGCGGCTCCTGGCCCGCCAGCGCCTGGAACTTGTTGGGCGCGCTGGTGAATGGCAGCCCCAGCCGCTCCGCAAGCCTGGCGGCCACCGCCTCGCCGAAGCCTGCCGGGGCATTGAGGCCGGTGCCCACCGCCGTGCCGCCGATGGCCAGCTGGCGCACCTGGGGCAGGGCCGAGCGCAGGCTGTCGAGGCCGAGATCCAGCTGGGCGGCGTAGCCGGAGAACTCCTGACCCAGGCTCAGGGGCACCGCATCCTGCAGGTGGGTGCGGCCGATCTTGATGACCGTCGTGAAGGCCTCCGCCTTGGCCGCCAGGGCCTGCCGCAGGGCCTCGATCGCGGGGATCAGCCGACGCTGAAGCTCGATCGCCACGGCCACGTGCACGGCCGCCGGGAAGGTGTCGTTGCTCGACTGGCTGAGGTTGACATGGTCGTTGGGATGGACCGGACACTTGCTGCCCAGCACCCCGCCGGCCCTGGCGATCGCACAGTTGGCGATCACCTCGTTCACGTTCATGTTGGTCTGGGTGCCGGAGCCGGTCTGCCAGACCCTGAGCGGAAACTCGGCATCGAGGCTGCCGCTGGCCACCTCCTCGGCCGCCGCCACGATCAGGGCGGCCAGTTCGGGGGGGAGCCTGCCCTTCTCGCGGTTCACCTCCGCACAGGCGGCCTTGAGCTGGCCGAAGGCGTGCACCACAGCCAGGGGCATGGCCTGCCCGAAGGGGAAGAAGTGGATCGAGCGCTGCGTCTGGGCTCCCCAGAGACGCTCGGCCGGCACGGCCACGCCCCCGAGGCTGTCGTGTTCGCGGCGATGGCTGCCTGAACCAGTCATCGGGGGGGGGCTCCGGAGCCCACCACCTCCGCGTTGAGCTCATTGATGCTCATCGTGCTGCTGCCGCCGCGGAAGGCTTCCGGCAGCGGGATCCCGGTGGCCTCGCTCACCGCCTCGTTGATCGCCCCCAGCTCCACCTGGCCCTCGGCATCGAGGAGCACCCGACCGTCGCCGGCGAACACCACAACCTGGGGGGTGAACCCGCGCCAGTAATGGGCGGGATCCGTGAGGCCGCTGTCCGGGCGGTTCTGGAGGAGATCGGTGACCAGCGGAATCAGCTCGATGCTGTTGCCCCAGAGACGCTGCAGTTCCGAGACCACCGGCGCGAAGCGCTTGCTGGAGGCATCGTCGTCGAGGTAGTACACCACCACCGCCGGACGGCCGTGGGCCATGGCCTGGCCCAGGCTGCTGCGCGGCGGCACCAGCGAGCCGTTGCCGGCGTAGAGGGCGTAGATGTTGCCGTCGTAGGTGTCGTTGTTGAGGGCGCCCCAGGCCGGCCGGGCAGCCCACAGCGGCAGCACCAGAACCAGGAGTGAGACAACGACCGCCAGCGACAGCGTGCGTGCCCGCGCCCTAAGCGCGGCGCGGCGTCGGTCCGCCGGCAGGCCCTGGTCCATCTCTTGCACGCTGCTCAAGCTTCTCGCACCTGGTGGCGCCATTGTGGCGGGCGGTGCGGAAGCGCTGGTCGCTCAGGGGCGGCCCAGGCTGCGGCCCATCCCCTGCAGAATCCCGCGGCCCACCAGCCCGATGGCCCGCCCCACCACCTGGGTCAGCAGCACCACCACCAGATCACCGATCCCCTTCAGCAGTGACCGCAGCTGGGGGGCGATGGCGTCGCGGGTTTCCAGGGCCAGGGTCACCAGCTGCTGCAGCCCGGCCAGCCGGCGCAGTTCCCCATCGCGTGGCTCCAGCAGCTGCAGGCTGGCGATGCCGGTGCCCTCCAGGCAGAGCAGCTGGCGGCGGCTCTCGTAGAGCGCGATCGGCCGCTCCACCCAGCTGAGCCAGCGCTGCTGGGCATTGAGCTGGTTGCGCAGCCGTTCCAGGTTGCGTGTGGAGAGCAGCTCGGGGCGCAGCAGATAGCGGCGCAGTTCCGGCCAGGAGCCACAGCAGGCGAGCACGTCGGCGGCCAGCAGCTCGGCGCTGCGCAGCAGCCAGTTGGCCACCAGCCGCTCCAGGTGCAGCACGGCCCTGGGGTCATCCACCGGCAGCAGCTGACCGTCCACCAGGATCGGCCTGGCCAGCACCAGGGCGGCGAGCATCGGCTGGGGGTCCGGCAGTTCAGGATCAGCCGCCTGCAGATCGCTGCCGCCCACCAGGGTGGCCGCCACCGGCCGCAGATCGCCTGCCTGGGGCAGCTGCACGTAGGGGCTGGCCATCTGCCGCAGCGCCTGCTCGCGCAGCTCCGGTTGCAGCGTTCTCCAGCGGGCCATCAGTTCCGCCACGGCGCTCAGCCCGGGCGGGCTGGCGGCCGCGGGGTCGCGACCGGCCAGTTCGCTGGCCAGCTGGTGGCGCAGACGATCAAGCTGATGCACCAGGGCGAGCAGCAGGTCGATGCGGCGGTCACGGTTGAGTCCGTCGATCGCCAGCAGCTGACCGCTGCGGTTGGCCAGGCCTGTCTCGATCGCGGCACTGAGCCGTTGCTGCACCGCCTGCCAGACGCCGGCGGCATTGCGCTCGCGCAGGGTGAGGCTGCCGCCCGGGCCCGGCAGGGGATCGCCCCCGTCGGCGGGCTCCCTGGTCATCGGCAGGGGGTCACTCCAGGCCATGCTCACCGGCCCCCACAGCCACAGCAGCAGTCGCCGCGCCCAGGCCAGTTCCCGCAGCCGGCCTTCCAGCATCAGCCGGGCCAGGGGATGGATGGAGGGGCGGGCCAGCAGCAGCTGACAGCCGGCCATCGCCACCGCGATCTGATCCAGGCCGCTGAGCAGCAGGCTCTGGCCCAGGCCGCTACGCCCTGCCGCGGAGGTCTCTGCCGCCGTCTCGTGTGCACCGGCAGCCGGCAGGTCCAGCACCCGGCCTCCCCGGCGCAGGGTGGCGATGGCCTCCAGCAGCCGCTCGGGGGTGGGGTCCTCCAGCAGCCCCTGGCAGGGGAGCTGCAGCAGCTCGTCACGGCCCGCACCATGACCCGCTGGGAGCAGCACCAGGAGCGGCGCCGGTTGCCAGCGCTCCCGCAGCAGTGTCGCCTCCCGCCGCAGGCTGGTGCCCATGGTGCCGCTGGCGGGGTGCCAGAGCACCAGGGCCGGAGGCCCATCCAGCATCCCGGGGCCATCCGCCACGGTCAGGTCCGGCAGGTCCTCGCTGAGCAACCGAGTGAGGCCGGCGGCGAGCAGGGGTTCTGCGATCAGCAGCAGCTGGGTGCTCACGCCGCGGGCCAAGGCATCGACCCAGGGTACCGACTGCGGCAAGGGGCTCCCGATGACGGAGGGGGCTCCCGATGACGGAGGGGGCTCAGCGACGCGGCCGGCCGGTGAGGTGAAGGGTGTAGCTCTCGATCCGGTAGCCGGTGTGACGTTCGATCCGTTCCAGCAGCTCAGCCGGCAGCTCCACATCCAGATCCCGGATCGCGCCCGATTCGGCGCAGGTGAGGTGGCTGTGGGGATCGCTGCGGTAGCCGTAGAGGCGCCCACTGGCCCGGTCGAGGCACTCGATCACCCCGGCCGACTGCAGGGCCTCCAGGTTCTGGTAGACGGAGGTATGGCCGATATTGCGCCCGAGGTCGTTGAGCTTCTCGAAGATGTCGCGGGCGCTGAGGTGGCTCTTCTCGCTCCAGAGCAGATCGAGCACCATCCGGCGCTGGCGGCTGAGGCGCATGCCCAGGTCCCGGCAGCGCCGGTAGACAGCCTCGACGTCGGTGCAGGGGGCGGAGCAGGCGCCGCTGGCCGTCCGGGTGCCAGGTGTGACCGGACCGGGTATGCCGGGGCTGATGCCGGTGGACCCAGAGGTGATTGGGGCGGCACTCAAGGGTCGCAGCGGTGCTTGACACCACCTGTGGAACTGCATCTGTTATAGGCCAACCCGCAATCACTCCGCCTTGGTGATGCTGGCCGTTCAGGCGATGCCGGCGCTGCCCGGGCTGTCGAAGACATCCTGCAGGCGCCCCTCGCCGATCGCCCGCAGGGCCTCGGCCAGATCCACCCGGCCGTCGTAGAGAGCCCGACCCACGATCACCCCTTCCACGCCCAGGGGCTCGAGGCTGAGCAGGGAGAGCAGATGTTCAAGGTTGCCGATGCCCCCCGAGGCGATCACCGGCACGCCGCTGGCCTCCGCCATTGCCCGCAGTGCCTCCAGGTTGGGACCCGCCAGGGTGCCGTCGGTGGCGATGTCGGTGCTGATGATCGCGGCGATGCCGCTGCCGGTGAAGCGCCGCGCCAGGGTGGTGGCATCGGTGTCGCTCGATTCGATCCAGCCCCGGGTGGCCACCTTGCCGTTCCTGGCATCGATGCCCACCGCGATCCGGCCGGGATGGCGACTCGCCAGTCGCTCCACCAGCTGCGGCTGCTCCAGGGCCACCGTGCCCAGGATCACCCGGTCCAGTCCGCAGCTGAGCAGCTCCTCGGCCCGCTCGGCGCTGCGCACGCCGCCGCCGAGCTGGACGGGGATCTCCAGGGCGGCGGTGATGGCCTTCACGGTGGTGTCGTTGACGGGCAGGCCGCTGCGGGCACCGTCGAGATCCACCAGATGCAGGCGACGGGCCCCCTGCTCCTGCCAGCTGAGGGCCTGGGCCACCGGGTCGGCCGAGAAGCGGGTCACCTGGTCGTAGTCGCCCTGGTGCAGCCGCACGCAGTGACCGTCCAGCAGGTCGATGGCGGGGATCAGTTGCATCGCTGGCTCGCGCGGATCGCTCGGTTCCGGCATCCAGCTTCTGACAGTCAGGTCACCGGATGCCACGTGCTGGCCATCCTGAGGGGCCGTGTCCGCCTCACCCTTGGCCTTCCTGCTGGAGCTGGTGCCGGCCCTGGCCGCAGGCCTGCTTCTGGCCCGCAGCCATCCCGGTCTGGCCGCTCGCCTGGCGGTGCCGCTGATGCGATGGGGTGTGCCGCTGAGCATCACGGCGCTGCTGCTGCGCGGCGGGCTGCACTGGCGCTACGGCGAGGTTCTGCTGCTTGCCCTGGTGGCGGTGCTGGGGGGGCTGCTGCTGCTGGCGCTGGTGCCGGCGTGGCGGGCCGGCTTCAGCACGCCCCCCCAGCGCCTCGGTGCCGTGGTGGGCAACACCGCCTACTTCGGCATCCCCGCGGCCCTGGCCCTGCTGCCCAGCGGGGCCGTGGGCTACAGCATCAGCTACGACCTGGCCGCCACATTGGTCACCTGGTGCATCGGTCCGGCCCTGATCGGCAGCGAGTCTCTGCGTCCGGCACCGCTGCTGCGGGCGATGGCGGCCAGTCCGGCGACGCGATCGGACGGGCTCTTGCCGTCATCAAAGAACAAGCCGAGCGCCCGAACAGTTTATTAGACAGAAACGATTCACCTAATCCGCGCGGTCGATGTAGCGCGGACCGGACGCGTCGCTAAACCATCCACTGCGGTCC
>JBFLKL010000051.1:0-4910 GCA_040883175.1 Synechococcaceae cyanobacterium
CCCCCCCCGGAGGGGGGGCCTCCAGTTCAGCCTCGGGTTGATCGCGCGAGCAGGCCGCCAGCAGCACGCTGCTGCCCACCAGAGCGGCCAGGAGGTGGCGACAGCGGATGGGGAGGAACTGCGACGACATCGAACGGTCAAGGCTGAAGCGGCCAGGTTTGAAGCGGCCAGGGGTGAACAGTCAGCGTTGGGGGTTTTCAACCAGATCCCGGAAGCGATCGAGGTTGGCCTGAAGTTCCCTGGTGACGATGCCCCCAAGAATGCTTGGTTCCATCAGTGGTGCCAAGACCCCGGGCAATTCGTAGCTGACACTGAGCTTGACCACCGTGGGGCCCTCTGGCTGGGGATAGAAGCGCACGGCGCCCTTGGTCGCCAGGCCGCCCACTGACTCCCAGTGCAGCTGCTGGGCCTCGACCCGCTGGGTGATACGCGCCTTCCAGTGGAAGCGGAAGCCCTGGGCAGCCAGGGTCCAGTCGGTGAGGTCCGGGTCGTCGGGGGCGGTCTCGACCGACTCGATCCAGCGCATCCAGCGGGGCATCGCCTCCAGATCGCTCCACACGGCCCACACCTGCTCGACCGGTGCCTGGATCGTGGTGGTGACGCTGTGCTCGAGCCAACGGCCCATGCGGTTCTCCTCGGGGGGCGGGTTGCGGCCTGGCGGCAGGTTGCGGCAGGGTCAGACTGCAGCGGCAGGGGCAGCGGCAGCGTTGTCGGTGGCGAGAGCCACGGGCTGATCCAGGATCGCAGCGGCGGCCAGCCTGCCACTCATGGTGGCCCCCTCCATCGAATCGATGTAGTCCTGGCGGGTGTAGCTGCCGGCCAGGAAGAAGTTGGCCACCGGCGTGCGCTGGGCGGGCCGGAAGGGCTCCATTCCCGGTGCCTCGCGGTAGAGCGACTGGGCCAGCTTGACCACGTTGCTCCACACCAGCTTCAGCCCGCTGGCGGAGGGAAACAGCTCGCGAACCTGGGCGTCGGTGTGAGCCACGATTTCCTCACTCTTCCTGGGAATCCAGGGATCGCCGGGGGTGAGCACGCACTGCAGCAGCGATCCCAGACCCTCCTTGCGGTAGTCCGCCGGGCTGGCCAGGGCCAGATCGGCGAAGCAGCTGAAATCGGCGTCGGCGGTGTAGAGCAGGTTGTCGAGGCCGGTGGGGCTGCCCAGATCGGCCCGGGCGGCAGCCGCGGAAGGGGTGTCGCCCAGCTCGGTGACCCAGCCGTCATAGCGCAGCTGCACGGTGGCCACCGGCACGGCCTCCAGCCTGTAGATGTGGTCGAACAGGGGCCAGCGGCGCCAGGATGCCGGGATCATCCGTTGGATGCCGGGCACATCACAGGCGGCCAGATAGGCATCGGCCTGCACCTCGATCTCCCCCTCCGGCGTGCCCAGGCAGAGTCCGCTGACCCGCGTGGCGGGCAGGCCATCGGAGTCGGCGGGGCCCTCCTCGAACAGCACCTGGGTGACCCGGTGGCGCAGGTGCAGCCGGCCGCCGCGCTGCTGGATGTAGTCGAGGATCGGGCCGGTGAGCCAGCGGTGGGGGGATCCCTTGAGGAGGTTGAGCTTGGAGGCCTCGGTGCGCGCCGCGAACATCATGAAGATGGTGAGCATGCAGCGGGCGGAGATCGTGGCGCAGTCGATGAAGCCGAGGGCATAGGCGATCGGGTTCCACATCCGCTCGATGCTGCGGGGACTGCCACCGTGGCTGAGGAACCACTGCTGGAAGCTGATGCGGTCGAGGTCGCGGATCACGGCCATGGCGCCCTCGTAATCGACCAGACCGCGCACGATCGGACTGGTGCCCAGGGCCAGGGCGTTGCGGAGCTTGTCGATCCAGTCGAGCTGGGGGGTTGTGAAGAACGCCTTGAGACCGTTGAAGGGGGCGCCGATGGGGAACCGGAAGTCGAGATCACGCAGATCGCCGCCCCGGTTCACGAACAGGTGGGTGTGCTCCTTGGGAAGGAGGTTGTCGATCGCCCCGACCTTGCGCATCAGGGCGAAGAGATTGGCGTAGTTGAAGAAGAACACGTGCAAGCCCATCTCGATGTGGTTGCCATCGGGGTCCTCCCAGCTACCCACCTTGCCGCCCATGAACGGCCTGGCCTCGTAGAGATCCACCTGGTGGCCGGCATCCACCAGATCCACGGCAGCCGACAGACCGGCCAGTCCTGCACCGACGATGGCGACGTGCACCCGCTCAGTTCACAAACAGTCGCACGACTCTATGGAGTGGGGCCCTCAACGGGTGACCTGCTCCCTAGCATCGGCAGCCAACCATCGACGCGCTGTACGCGCTTCCGCCATGAGCACCGATCTGGCGACCCCAAAGGCCACCGCTGAGACAGCCACCACCCAGCCCGCCGCAGCCCACACCGCCAGGGACGGCAAGGGCATCCTGATCAGCGAACCGGCGATGAAGCAGCTCGCCGCGCTGGTGCGGCAGCAGGGTGCCGACAAGGTGCTCAGGGTGGGCGTGCGCTCCGGTGGCTGCAGCGGCATGAGTTACACGATGGACTTCGTGGACGCGGGCGAGATCCGCGATGACGACGAGCGCTACACCTATGAGCCGGCCGGCAGTCCCAGCTTCGAAGTGGTGTGCGACCCCAAGAGCCTGCTGTACATCTACGGCATGCAGCTCGACTTCTCCAGCGCCCTGATCGGCGGCGGCTTCAACTTCTCCAATCCCAACGCCACCCAGACCTGCGGCTGCGGCAGCTCCTTCGCGGTCTGAGCCTCCGTCCACTGCTGAGACGTCCCTGGCCGCATGGCGTGGGAATCTGAGCCAAGCGATCCCGTCCCACCCCTCATGACGGCCAGTTCCGCGGACTCCCAGTTCGACCGGGCCATTGCCCGCTACAACAACGGGGCCGCCCCCGCCGAACTGATTCCGGAGTTCCTGGCCATCACGCGGCAGGCCCCGCGACAGTCGGCCGGGTGGACCTGTCTTGCCTGGCTGCAGCTGCTCGCCGACCAACCCCTCGACGCCCTGCGCTCCGCCCGTGCCGCGGTGAAGCTCAACCCCCAGGACCCCCAGGCCCGCATCAATCTCAGCCTGGCGATGCTGGAGACTGGCGCCAGGGGCGTGCGCGAGCACATCGAGATCGTGCGCCGTGTGATGGCGATGGCACCGGATCTGGCCCAGGAGCTCGAGAACGCCATCGACGACGGCCTGCAGCGCAAACCGGGCTGGGACGCCATGGAGAAGGTGCGCACCTGGCTACACAGCTGAACGCCACCAGTTCCGTGCCCCACGGCTCCATCCTGCTGCTCAGCAACGGGCACGGCGAGGACCTCAGCGGCGCCCTGATCGCCACCGCCCTGCGTCGCCGGGGCGTGGCTGTGGCGGCACTGCCTCTGGTGGGGCATGGCGAGGCCTACCGGCGTCAGGGCATCACGGTTCTGGGACGCACCCGCTCCTTCAGCACCGGCGGCCTCGGCTTCACCAGCCTGGGGGGCCAGATCCGCGAGCTGCTGGAGGGGCAGACACTGCACGTGATCCTGCAACTGGCCCGGCTGCGGCAACGCAGTCGGGGCGCCGATCTGGTGGTGGCGGTGGGGGACGTGGTGGCCGTGCTTGGCTGCTGGCTGTCCGGCCGACCGGCGGCCGTGTACCTGGTGGCCTATTCCAGCCACTATGAAGGCCGTCTGCGGCTGCCCTGGCCCTGCGGCTGGCTGCTGCGGCGCCGGCGGATCGGTGCCATCTGGGCCCGCGACCGCTGCACCGCCGAGGATCTCAGCGGCCAGCTGCAACGGCCGGTGAGCTTCCTGGGCAACCCCTTCCTGGATGCGGTGCTGGATGGGACGGATGCCGGCCAGACCTGCCCTGATGCCGGAGCGTCCGTGAGCTCAGGCGGCAGCGGCAGTGGCGATGGCGCTCCGCAGCGCCTGCTGCTGCTGCCCGGGAGCCGCCTGCCGGAGGCGGAGCACAACCTGGCCCTGATGCTGCGGGTGGTGCCCCGCCTGGCTCGCCGGCTGCCGCAGCCGCAGCGGCTGCGGATCAGCGCTGCCCTGGTGGGCAACCTGAACGCACACGAGGTCCAGAAGATGGCGGCCCCGCTCGGATGGGTCCCGGCGCAGGGGGCGGGTTTGAACCAGGGACTGCACCATCGCAGCGGCCTGGAGCTCGAGCTGGCGTGGTCGGGCTTCGCCCACCGGCTGGCGGAGGCCGACCTGGTGCTGGCGATGGCGGGCACTGCCACCGAGCAGGCGGTGGGGCTGGGCAAACCGGTGCTGCAGCTGGTGGGCCGCGGTCCCCAGTTCACGGCTGGATTCGCCGAGGCCCAACGGCGCCTTCTCGGGCCGTCCGTGGTGTGCGCCAGGGATGAACCGGGCAGCCCGGCCTGCCTGGAGCCCACGGCGACCCTGGGGGCAGAGAGGATCCAGCGCCGGCCTGAGCCCCCGACGGGCCCTGCCCGGCGACGGCACCATGCCGCCGAGGCCGCCGAGCGGATCGGCGCCGGCGGCGGCAGTGAGCGCCTGGCGGCGGCGATCATGGCTCTGCTGGCCCAGCGAAGCGGCACAGCCGCCTGATGTCTTCCTGCCCGCGAACACCCCTCCGATCCATGGCTGACACACCGCCGCTGCCGATGTTGCAACGTCTGAAGGCGAGCCTGGATGCGCTGCTGGTGGCCAACGTGTTCCTGGTGATCGCCGGCGCCCTGTGGTTCGGCGTGGCGGTGATCTGCCACAGCCGCCAGGTGGAGGCGCCGCTGGAGCTGTTTCAGCGGCTGTGGGAGCCAGTGTTCACCCCCGCCATCGGCCTGCTGATGGCGGCGGCGCTGATCAGCGGCCTGCTGGGCTGGTGGCAGCGGCAAGGGCAGCGCTGAGCTCGCCGTACTCAAACGGGAAGTTCTGGCCCAACAGCCGCTCGGGCAGCACCTGCTGGCCTTCCAGCACCACCTGGGCCCCGTCACCG
>JBFLKL010000307.1:0-4399 GCA_040883175.1 Synechococcaceae cyanobacterium
ACGAAGACGCGCTCCCCGTCGGCGGCGCGCAGGTAGGCCAGCGGATAGCCGGGGCCGTCGCTGCAGAGCGTGAGCGCCGCATCGGCCCGGAGCGCGGGCCGACGACGCGGCCGCGTCAGCTGTCAGGACAGCAGTGGCGTCACGGCCACCGACGCGGCGCGTCCCCGGCCGCTGCCCCATCCCCTGCCCCGCCCCCAGGGGCAGCCCCCCCGGCCGCCCGTGGCGCGGGTGAGGGAGCCGCTGCCGACGCCGGAGTTCTCCTCCGAGCAGGCCTTGCCCCTCCGGGTCTATGGGGCCGGCATCCCCCCCCGCCTGCTGGAGCAGGTGGTGCGTTCCCGCTCCCTGGCCGTGCAGGCGGTGGGCAGCGTGGACGAGGCCGATGTGGTGTTGAGTGTGCGTCAGCAGCTGGGTCGTGATCCCCAGGTGCGGCGGCAGGCCCGGGAGCTGGGTCTGCCGATCCTGGTGATCAAGAGCACGGCGCTGCCCCAGCTGCAGCGTGCCCTCGAGCGGCTGTTGGAGCGCCACCGCCCCAGCGCCCCCCCCCCGGCCCTCCAGCCCCTGGCTGGTGACGATCCCCATGGCGCCATGGAGGAGTGCCGGCTTGCCGTGGAGCAGGTGGTGCTGGCCACGGGCCAGCCGGTGGAGCTGTTGCCCCGCAGCGAGGAGATTCGCCGCATGCAGGCGGAGCTGGCCGCCCGCTATCGCCTGCGCACGGCCGTGTTCGGTCAGGGCGCGCAGCAGCGCCTGCGGGTGTTCCCGGCCTGAGCGTCAGCCATGGTTCAGGCGCCGGCCCGGTGGCCGTTGACGAAGGGCAGGGCGCTGTGGGTAACTGGCTAAGCATCCAGCACCGCACGTGCTGGTCGAGCCGCGTGAACCCCCGTTCCGCGTGCTGATGTTGGGCCGTCGCCAAGTGGTAAGGCAGCGGGTTTTGGTCCCGCCATTCCTAGGTTCGAATCCTAGCGGCCCAGTTTTTCAGCTTTCGCACCATGCCGGACACCCCGCTGCTGGTGTGCGATTTCGATGGCGTGCTCGTGGATGGCATGCCCGAGTACTGGTGGTCGGCCCGTCGCGCGGCCCTGCGGCTGCAGCCCGGTCTGCAGCTGCCCGAGCAGGCGCCCTCCGGTTTCGCCCGGCTTCGCCCCCTGATGCACAAGGGTTGGGAGATGGTGCTCATGGCCGCGGAGCTGACCCGTCCCGATCTGGATCTGGAGGCCCTGCTGGCGTCCTATGCCGACACCCTGCCCCGGGTGCTCGACCGCTGGGGCTGGCGCTCCGAGCAACTCCAGGCTGTCCTCGAACAGGTGCGAGGACAGGCCCTTGCCGACGACCTGCCGGCCTGGCTGGCCCTGCATCGCTTCTACCCCGGTGTTGCGGAGCGACTGCGACGGTTGCCCGATGAGCACAGCGAGTGGCTGGTTCTCACCACCAAGGGAGCAACCTTCGCCCGCCGGATTCTCGAGGCGGCGGGTCTGGAGCCCCGCAGCGTCTACGGCCATGAGCACGGCAGCAAGCCTGACGTGCTGGAGCATCTGCTGACCGAGCGCCGGCCGGTGTGGTTTCTGGAGGACCGTCGACCGACGCTGGAGCAGGTGCGCGCCCGACCGCAACTCCAGGCCGTGCGCTGCTTTCTGGCGAGCTGGGGGTATCTGGCTCCCGGTGACGCCCAGGCGCTGCCGGAGGCGATTCAGTGGCTGGTGCCGGCGCAGTTCGAGAAGCCTCTGGCGCAGTGGCCAGGATCGGATAAAGTACGTCTGTACTAAGCGCGGCTGAGACGCTGGCCCCCTTCGGTGGCACTTGTTCGCTGGGATCGCAGGGTCCGCGCCGGGCTCAGTCGCTCCGGCAGGATCCCCCCGCGGTCCGTCCCATCGCGCCATCTCCATGCCCGCTGATCCGAAGGACGGCCACCCTGGGCCCGCCACCTCCAGCGAAGCCCGTTCGCTCCACCGTTCGCTCCACCGCACACCCTCCCCCCAGTCCGCCATGGCCCCAACAGGCAACGCAGCCAGTGCCGCTGCAGCTTCCCCGGCCGCTTCCCCGGCCGCTGGGGTGAGCGGCGCCGATCCCCGGGCCGCGGCCGAGCGCGACAAGGCCCTCGGTCTCGTGCTCAACCAGATCGAGCGCAACTTCGGCAAGGGCTCGATCATGCGTCTGGGCGACGCCTCCCGCATGCGGGTGGAAACCATCTCCACCGGCGCCCTCACCCTCGATCTGGCCCTCGGTGGTGGCTATCCCAAGGGTCGGGTCGTGGAGGTCTACGGGCCCGAGAGCTCCGGCAAGACCACCCTCACCCTGCACGCCATCGCCGAGGTGCAGCGCCGCGGTGGTGTCGCCGCCTTTGTGGACGCCGAACACGCCCTGGATCCGGTGTATGCCGCGGCCCTTGGGGTCGACATCGAGAACCTGCTCGTGTCCCAGCCGGATACCGGTGAGATGGCCCTGGAGATCGTCGATCAGCTGGTGCGGTCCGCCGCCGTCGACATCGTCGTGATCGATTCGGTGGCCGCTCTCACTCCCCGGGCGGAGATCGAAGGTGAGATGGGCGATCTGGCGGTGGGCAGCCAGGCCCGTCTGATGAGCCAGGCGATGCGCAAGATCACCGGCAACATCGGCAAATCAGGCTGCACGGTGATCTTTCTCAACCAGCTGCGCCAGAAGATCGGTGTGACCTACGGCAATCCCGAGACCACCACGGGCGGCAATGCCCTGAAGTTCTATGCCTCGGTGCGCCTGGATATCCGTCGCATCCAGACACTCAAGCGCGGCACGGAGGAATACGGCATCCGCGCCAAGGTGAAGGTGGCCAAGAACAAGGTGGCCCCGCCCTTCCGCATCGCCGAGTTCGACATCCTCTTCGGACGTGGCATCAGCACCCTGGGCTGTCTGCTCGACCTCGCCGAGGAAACCGGCGTGGTAGTGCGCAAGGGAGCCTGGTACAGCTACGAGGGAGACAACATCGGCCAGGGCCGCGACAACACGATCACCTGGCTGGAACAGAACCCTGAGCAGTGCGCGGCTGTGGAACGGCTCACGCGCCAGAGGCTCACCGAAGGGTCGGAGGTGAGCGCCAACTCCATGAAGCCGCTGGCTGCGGCCGCCAGGGCCGCCGCCACGCCGGAGGCCGGCTGACCGGAGGCTGGCGGCTGAGGGGGCGAAACGACGCTCAGCCGGCTCTGGTGGCCAGCGGCACGCTGTCGATGCCACCCTGGGTCTCCCCGGAGGCGATGTCTGGCTCCTGCAGCACCTGGGCAACGCGCTGGAGCTCCTGAATGGCGTCGGCCCCCTCCAGCTTCACCAGCTCGTGGCCGTCCCTGGATTCCACCCAGCTGATGCCGAAGTCGGACACCAGGAAGCGCACCATGTGATTGGTACCCAGGTTGGCCACGAAGGAGGCGCCTGAGCCTTCGCGGCCGTCACCGCAGCTGTAGCAGGTGGCGGCCAGTCCACGGTCCTGCAGGCTGCGGGCCAGGGCCTCGAGGCTGAGCACCAGATCGTGGACGATGCAGCGGTATTGCTCCGCCAGGCGGGGAAACATGGACGCAACGCCGGAAACTGTCTGAACGATAAAGGTTTTCTTCAGGTTTCCGTGAGTGGAAATACTCATCCCCGCACAGGTCCATGGTCGCAGGCCTCGCGGCTGGCTCAGCCGTCGGCCAGGGTCCACCAGCCGGCAGCGGGGCCGATGAAGCGCACCGTGACCCAGAAGATCACCAATGCGGCGATGCCGATCCAGGCACCGCGGGTGGTGATGGCGACGAAGCGATCAGCCTGGTTGCGGGTGAGCGGTAGCCAGGGAGCCAGCCGTGGTGAGTTGTCGACCTCCCCCGCCCGGCTCGACCTGGTCTGCCGCGGTGGCAGCCCCTGCATGCTGCGGCGCCTGGCTTCTCCCATCGATGCCCCTGCGATCTGAGCGCAGGCTAGTCAGGACGCTGCGCAGGTCTTCAGCGCCCTGGGACCGGGCTGGATTCAGTGCGGCAGCAGTCGGCTCAGCTTCAGCCAGGGATCCAGGGCGGCCAGCACCTGCCGCCCCCAGCTCCTGCCCCGCAGCCGTCCATCGAGGATGGCCAGGCGTCCCCCTGCGCGGCGCACACCTGCCACGGCCAGCTGCAGGCGGGTGAGGCCGTCCGGCAGCAACCGCTCGCGGAACCAGTCGCGACCCTGGCGCCGCAGGGTCTGCACCTGGGCGGCCGTCAACGGGTCCTCCAGGCTGGCGATCGGCAGCAGCGCCACCACGATCTGGCAGGGCAGGGGCAGGCGCTGCTGCTGTTCCAGCCACCAGCTCCAGCGGCAGCAGAGCACGCCGTTGCTCTCCGGTGCGGTGCTCTCGTGCACCACCCGGCTGCCGAATTCGGCGGCCAGAGCACTCGTGAGCGCCAGACGCAGCGCCCTGTCGTCGATCAGG
>JBFLKL010000052.1:0-6050 GCA_040883175.1 Synechococcaceae cyanobacterium
ATCAGCAGTGCTGATCACACCGCAGACGGAGCGCCATTCTCAGAGCCCCGGCGGCTGCATGCTGGGCACACCCCCTCGTGACCCCTCCCCGGCACCATGGCGATCGCCCTCCTGGGAACCGGCCTGCTCGGGGCCGCCATCGGCCAGCGGCTGCTGGAGCGGGGAGAGACCGTGCGCGCCTGGAATCGTCACCCCGATCGGCTGATCCCGCTGGCGTCCCTCGGCGCCATCCGCTGCCACGAACCTGCCGAGGCCGTGGAGGGCTGCGACTGGGTGATCACGGTGCTCAGTGATGGCGCCGCCACGCGCATGGTGCTGGGGCGCTGCGGGCTGCTCGGTCAGGACAGAGGCGCCGCAAGCTCTGATGGGCAGCCCGGACGAGGCCACCGGGTCCTGCAGATGGGCACCATCGCCCCCGCCGAGAGCCGTGAGCTCGCTGCGGCGATCGTTGCGGCGGGCGGCGCCTACCTGGAGGCGCCGGTGCTGGGCAGCCGCCCTGAAGCCCTCGCCGGCACACTGCAGGTGATGGCCGCCGGCCCGGCGACCCTGTTCGATCAGGCTCTGCCGCTGCTGCGTCTGCTGGGCACCGAGCCGCGGCTGCTGGGACCGCTGGGTGCGGCCCTGGAAACGAAGCTGGCCCTCAATCAGCTGATCGCCAGCCTCACCCACGCCTTCAGCCTATCGGTGCACCTGGTGCAGACCGGCGGCGTGGAAGTGGAGCAGTTCATGGAGCTGCTGCGCAGCAGTGCCCTCTACGCGCCCACGTTCGACAAGAAGCTGCCGCGTCTGCTCACCGGCGACTACGGCCAGCCCAACTTCCCCCCAGCCCATCTGCGCAAGGATCTGCGGCTGTTCCTGGCGGTCGCCCGGGAGCGGGGACTGAACACCCGGGGCCTGCAGGGCCTGACCGAGCTCCTGGGCCTGGCCGAAGGCAGCCCGTTGGATGCTCTCGACTACAGCTCCCTGCACCGGCTCACCGCCGGGGAAGCCGGAGGGGGCACGGAGCTCAGGGGGCCGGCAGCGCACTGATCTCGCGGGCCTGGAGCAGGGCCGCGGCCACAGCTGCGGAAGCGGGCTCGCTCCAGCTCCCCTCCACCCCCCGGGCCGCTAGGCCGGAGGCGAGCACGAAGCGCAGCCGCCAGCCCTGGGGGTGCCCATCCAGTTCCAGCCACAGGGGACCGGTCTCAAGCTCCAGGGTCACCCGTTCCTCGGGCATCAGACGGTCGGCGATCGCCGCGAGTTCCTCAGCCAGACGGGAGCATCCATCCCAGAGGGCACGGGCCTCATCGGCACGGAGCTCGACGGCCCAGCCGTCACCCCCGATCAGCACCGGATAAGCGCCGCGGCCGGGGTCGACACACAGGCGCCAGCCCGGGCCTTCCTGAACCTGCAAGCTCAGCCGGGCAGCAGGGCGGGCTGATCCTGCTCGTCGCTGAGCTCGATGATGGCCCGCTGAACCGGTTTGATCATCGAGTCATCCAGCAGGCCATCGAAGTCGTCGAAGCGACGCTGCTTGGCTCGGAAGGCGATCCGCACGGTGGTGAGGTAACGGTTGCTGGAATGGCGGATCAGGCTCTCGGCCCGCTGGGCCAGGTCCTTGGAATTCACCTCGAGTCCGGTTTGCATCCGTCCGCAGCCACAGCCCCCAACCTAGTGGAAGGCCGCTAGAAGACCCTGATGCAGGGCACCGTGGCCATCGACATGGGCAGCACCACGACCGTGGTGGCGCACCAGGCACCAGGCGGCTCGGCCGAACTGCTGGCCGTGCCCCCCTACAGCCTGGCCTCGCCCGTTGTGGTTCCTTCGCTGCTGTGGCTCAGCCATGCCGATCAGGACCGTCCACTGATCGGCAGACAGGTGCTGGAGGCCGGGCTGGCCCACCACGACGATCCCCGGTTGCAGCGGGACTTCAAACGGCGCATCGCCGCCACCCCGACGTCCTCCGGGGCCTCCCCACCTCCTGGACACGGCAGCGTTTCGGCGGAGCGGGCCGGCAGCCTGCTGCTGCAACAGCTCTGGCGGGCCCTGCCGGCGGAACTGGAACCCCAGCGGCTGGTTCTCACCGCTCCGATCGAGGCCTACCGGGGCTACCGCCAGTGGCTGCTGGCGGTGTGCCGTGATCTGGAGGTGCCGGAGCTGGCCCTGGTGGATGAACCCACCGCGGCAGCGATCGGAGCCGGCCTGCCCGCCGGCAGCAGGGTGCTGGTGGTGGATCTGGGGGGAGGGACCATCGATCTGTCGCTGGTGCAGCTTGAAGGGGGCGAAGGCCGCGCGGCACCGATCGCCCAGTTGCTGCGCTTCGCCGGTCGCACTCTCAACGACAGCCGCCAGCAGCTCCGCTGCGCCCGGGTGATCGGCAAGGCCGGGGTGGCCCTGGGGGGACGGGACATCGACCGCTGGATCGCCGACCTGCTCTGCCCCGATCAACCCATCAGCGGCTCCCTGCTGGAGGCCTGCGAACGGCTGAAGTGTCAACTCAGCGAGCGCAGTGAGGCCCTGGTGCTGTGGAGCGCGCCGCAGGGGGCCCCGCGTGAACTGCGCCTGACTCGAACCGGCCTGGAGGCCCTGCTCCATGAGCGCGGGCTGATGGAGCACCTCGACGCCATGCTCGCCGAGGTGCTGGCGGCGGGCCGCGGCGCCGGCATCCCCCTGGAGCGGGTCACGGCGGTGCTGCCGGTGGGCGGCACCAGCCAGCTGCCGGCGATCCGCGACTGGATCCAGCAGCGCTGCACAGGCACACCGATCCGCGACCAGCGACCGGTGGAGGCCGTGGCCCTCGGGGCCCTGGCGCTCACCCCCGGCGTGCAGGTGAAGGATGTGCTGGCGCGGGGGGTGGCGCTGCGCTGCTGGGAGCAGCGCAGCGGCCGCCACCACTGGCACCCGCTGTTCCTGGCTGGTCAGAGCTGGCCCACCGATCGCCCCCTGGAGCTGGTGCTGGCCTGCAGCCGCGACGCTCAGGAGGCGCTGGAGCTGGTGCTGGGGGAACCCCTCGAAGACCAGCGGCGTGAGGTGGTGTTCGAAGCCGGCCTGCCGGTGCTGCGCAGCCGGCAGGCCGGCGCCGCCGGAGTACGGCCCTGGCACCAGAGCCCCACGGCCCTGCCGCTGATCCCCGCCGGCCAGCAGGGGCAGGATCGGCTGAGGCTGGCCTTCACGATCGACGCAGGCTGCCAGCTGCAGGTGGATGTCACCGACCTGCTCAGCGGCGAACGGCGCGGGCCGATCCGGCTGGGGTCCGTGCGCTGAGCAGCACACCGGCGGACAGTGCCGGCAGTGGACGCCGCCGGCGCCGTACCCGCAGGCCCACGTAGACCCTCTCTCTCCCATAAAAATGGGAGATCGCGCACGTTCGCCTTGGCCCTGCGCCAACACAGGCTGCCTCGACTCTGGCTGGGCCTCACCCTGGGGCTCGTGGCCATCACCCTCGGGACCGTCTACTGGTGGGAGCGACAGCTGCCGGAGCGGCTGGAGGCGGCAGCCTCCAGGGGAGATCTCGATGCCTGTCTGCGCTACGGCGAACAGCTGCAGGCCCTGCGCTGGCTCGGAGGCCGGGCCCCGGGCGCCCAGGGGGAATGTCGGCGCCGCAAGGCCACCCAGCTCTGGGAACAGCAGCAGTGGGCCGAGGCGCTGCAGCTGCAGCTGCAGCTGGTGAATTCCGCCGCCGGTGCCCCCGAGGATCGGCGCCAGCTCGACACCTGGCAGCAGAGCCTCAAACAGCAGGCCCTCGATCTCTTCCAGGCCGGCGACCTGGATGGAAGCCTGGCCCTGTTGGCGCCCATGGGGGAGCACCGGCGCGTGGATCGCTCCGCGCTCGGGGATCAGCTGCGCCAGATCTGGGAACGCAACCGTCAGGGCCTGGAGCGGGCCCGACGCCTGGCGGATGAACAGCGCTGGTGGGAAGCTCTCGACGCCCTCAACCGGCTGGACCATCCCTGGTGGCAGCAGCAGGGGGAGACGGTGCGGGCCCAGGTGCAGGCCAGCATCAACCGGCTGAGCGAGCAGGAGCGGCAACGCGACGGCCATGGCGCCCTGCCCCATGGCGTCCCCCTCGAAACACTCGACGCCGAGGTGAGCCGGCTGATCGCCCAGGGGATGAATGACTGGGAGGCCTTCAGCAAGGCATGCCAGGCCCTGGGAGGGCGTGTGGTGGAGGCGGGACCGGAATCGGCCTGCCAACGCTGACGGCCAGCGTGACAGGATTGGCCCGATATCCAGACGGGGCCATGCAGCCAGGAGATCAGGTCAAGGTCTGCAGCAGCGTGGTGGTGTACCACCACCCCAAGCACCGGGGTGAGGCCTTCGACCTGCAGGGGCAGCAGGGTGAAGTGGTGTCGGTTCTCAACGACTGGAAGGGCCGGGTGATCAGTCCCACCCTTCCGGTTGTGGTGGCTTTCGGGAAGTTCCGGGCCCACTTCCGCTGCGACGAACTGGAACCGGCCTGAAGGCAGCGGGGCGGGTGTTCAGGGCCGCACCAGGTAGACCCCCTCCTCCCCGTCCACGCCCATCAGGCAGAGCTGGATGCTTTCCTGACGGCTTGTGGGTACGGTGCGGCCACAGAAATCGGGCTGGATGGGCAGCTCCCGGTGCCCCCGGTCCACCATCACCAGCAGGCTCACCCGCCGCGGCCTGCCCCAGGCCTGCAGGGCGTCGAGGGCTGCCCTGACCGTGCGGCCCGTGAAGATCACATCATCCACCAGCACCACATGCCTGCCCTGGAGATCGGCTGGAAGGTCGGTGGCCTGTACGAGCCTGGTGCCGATGCGATCGATGTCGTCGCGGTGGAAGGTGGGGTCGAGGCTGCCCCGCTCGACCGGATGACCGCAGAGCTCCGCCAGGCGAACACCCAGCACGTCGGCCAGGGCGACGCCGCGGGTGGGGATGCCGAGCAACACCAGGCGACGGCTGTCACCGGTCTGTTCAAGCACCTGCGTGGCCAACCGGTCGAGGGTGCGGGCCAGATCGGTCCTGGACAGGATCTCCAGGCGCTCCATCGGGTCGCCGCGGTTGAGACGATCCTAGTGACGACGGTGATGTGACCAAAGCCTGACGGGAGCGGAGCACTGGACAGGAGCGCCAACATTCGGGCTGTAGGTTGGGTTTTGTAGGCGTGTGCCAACCGTCGTGATTCGCGTTGGGTGAAAGCAGTTGGGTGAAAGCAGTCCGGTGAATTCAGGTCCGTCCCAGATGTCAGCTTCCTCCACCCAGTCCCGGCACGGCGAACCCCTGAACGGGTCCTCCGACACCCCCAGGCGCGACCGGGGCAGCGACTCCGATCCGGACTCGACCAGGACAGCCGGCAGCACCCCCCGCTCTGCCCCGCTCAGCAATGGCGCCGGCGCCGGCCCGCCCGTGGCACCGGTGGTCCTCACCATCCTCGATGGCTGGGGGTACCGACCCGGGGAGGATCACAACGCCATCCGGGCTGCTGACACACCGGTGATGGATGCCCTGTGGCATGCCTATCCCCACACCCTGATCGAAGCCAGCGGTGCGGCCGTGGGCCTGCCCGACGATCAGATGGGCAACTCCGAGGTGGGACACCTCACCATCGGCAGCGGGCGCATCATCCGCCAGGAGATGGTGCGCATCAGCCAGTCCGTGCGCGATGGCTCCCTGGCGGCCCACCCGACCATCAATGCACGGGCCGACCGTCTGATCGCCAGGGGTGGACCCCTGCACCTGATCGGCCTCTGCTCCGACGGAGGGGTGCACAGCCACATCGACCATCTGGGCGGGCTGCTGCGCTGGGCTGCCGCCCGCGGCCTGGCTGATGTGTGCGTGCATGTGATCACCGACGGCCGGGACACGGCACCCAACAGCTCACCGCGCTTCGTGGCCCGGGTGGAGCGAGAGATCCAGGCGGCAGGAGTCGGCCGCATCGCCACCCTCTGCGGCCGGTACTGGGCCATGGATCGGGACAGCCGCTGGGATCGCACCGAAAAGGCCTACCGGCTGCTCACGGAGTCCGGTCCCCTGTCCCCCCTCAGTGCCGCCGGGGTGATCGAGGCGTCCTACGATGCGGAGGTGGGCGATGTGTTTCTCGAGACTGTACG